>SKKS01000032.1 GCA_007123625.1 Paracoccaceae bacterium | reverse complement strand
TGCTGGCGCAGGCCGAACATCTGGCCGCCTCGGTCCTGCCGGGCGGGCATGGCCGCCGCCGGGCCGGGCAGGGCGATGAATTCTGGCAATACCGCGCCGCCACCGCGTCGGACCCGGCAGGGCGGATCGACTGGCGCCGGTCGGGCCGGTCGGACATGCATTTCGTGCGCGAAACCGAATGGCAGGCGGCGCAGGCGGTTACGCTCTGGGTGGACCAGTCGCGCGCCATGGCGTTTTCCGGCGACTCGAAACGCCCCGACAAGGCCGCGCGCGCGCGGCTTCTGGGGCTGGCGCTGGCGGTGCTGCTGTTGCGCGCAGGCGAACGGGTGGGCCTGATTCGAGACCCGGCGCCGCTGCCGCCGCGTACCGGCAAGGCACAGCTTGTCCCGCTGGCGATGGCGCTGGCCGGGGATGCGGATGCGCGCGACTATGGCGCGCCGGGGGTGGCGCTGCTGCCTGCGCATTCGCGGGCGGTCTTCGTTTCCGATTTCCTGGGCGATCCGGCCCCGGTCGAGGCCGCGCTGGCGGCAAGCGCTGACCGCGGCGTACGCGGTGCGCTGGTGCAGGTTCTGGACCCGGTGGAAGAGGCATTCCCCTACGAGGGGCGGTCGATCTTCGAAAGCATGGGCGGTGCGCTGCGCCACGAGACCCTGCGCGCCGCCGATCTGCGTGCGCGCTACCGCGACCGGCTGGCCGCGCGCAAGGACCGGCTGGATCATTTGTGCCGCCTCAGCGGATGGCAGTTCACGTGTCACCATACCGACACGCCGCCTTCGATCGCGCTGATGTGGCTGTGGCACGCGCTGGCCCATGCGGGTGGCCGCGGATGAGGGGGCGTTGATGTTCCAGTTGGGTGCCATCGGGTTTGCATCGCCCGCGCTGCTGGCGGCGCTGCTGGCGTTGCCGGTGCTGTGGTGGCTGCTGCGCGCAGTGCCGCCCGCGCCGGTGATTCGCCGGTTTCCGGGCGTGGCACTGCTGCTGGGCCTGAAGGACGAGGACCGCCAGACCGACAAGACGCCGTGGTGGCTGCTGTTGTTGCGCGCGCTGGCGGTGGCGGCGCTGATCCTGGGCTTTGCCGGGCCGGTGCTGAACCCGCAGCCCGAACGCGCGGGCGACGGGCCGTTGCTGATCGTGGCCGATGCAAGCTGGGCCAGCGCGCGGGACTGGCCGCGCCGCGCCGACCGGATGTCCGAATTGCTGACCGAGGCCGGGCGCGCCGGGCGCACAGTAGCGGTGGTGACGCTGACCGACCTGCCTGAAGGCGCGTTGCCGCTGCGCTCCGCCGATCACTGGGCGGGGCGGCTGGCGGGGATCGTCCCGCAGCCCTGGGCGCCGGATGCGGACGCAGTGGCCGCTTGGGCGACCACGTTGCCGCAGGGAATCGAAAGCTACTGGCTGTCGGACGGGCTGGCCCGCGACGGGCGCAGCGCGCTGCTGGCGGAGCTGGAATCGCGCGGCCCGGTCACGGTGTTCGAATCCGAAGCCGCCGTCTATGCGCTGGCCCCGGCGCAACTGATCGAGGGCAGCCTGCAGATCGCCGCCCTGCGCACCCCTGCGGGCGACGCGGCCGAAATCGAGGTTATCGCCGTCGGTCGCGACCCGTCCGGAGTCGAGCGGGACCTGGCGCGCGGCTTGGCCGCGTTTGACAGCGGCGCAAGCTTGGCGGAACTGGAGCTGGTGCTCCAGCCCGAATTGCGCAACCGGATCACGCGGTTTCAGGTCGCGGGCCAGCGCAGCGCCGGTGCCGTGGCGCTGACCGACGATGCGCTGCAACGGCGCAAGGTGGCGCTCCTGACCGGGCGCGAGGGGGACGAGGGGTTGCAGCTAGTCTCGCCCTTTTTCTACCTGCGCCAGGCGCTTGGGCCGGTGGCGGAACTGACCGAAAGCGCCAGCATTGACGATCTGTTGCTGACCGGGCCGGATGTGCTGATTCTGGCCGATGTGGCCGCGCTGGGCGAATTGGAATCGGCTATGGTGCAGGACTGGGTGTCCGATGGTGGCCTGCTGCTGCGCTTTGCCGGGCCGCGACTGGCAACATCCGATGTCAGCCGAACCGACGAAGACCCGCTGATGCCGGTGCGGCTGCGGCTGGGCGGGCGCACCGTGGGCGGCGCCATGAGTTGGGGCGAGCCGCGCACCCTGCGCGACTTCGCCTCCGGCTCGCCGTTCGAGGGGCTGCGCATTCCGTCCGATGTGGCTGTGTCCAGCCAGGTGCTGGCCCAGCCCGATCCGGCGCTGGCCGACCGGACCATTGCCTCGCTTGCCGACGGCACACCGCTGGTGACGCGCAAGTTTCTGGGCGACGGGCAGGTGGTGCTGGTGCACACGACCGCAAATGCCGACTGGTCTTCGCTGCCGCTGTCGGTGCTGTTCGTCGAGATGCTGGAACGGCTGGCGGTGTCCACCCGGCCCGCGCGCCCGTCGGCAGACGATCTGGCAGGCACGGTCTGGACGCCCGAGCGGGTGCTTGACGGCTTCGGCGAAGTGCGCGACGGCGCCGGGCTTTCGGGGATCGACGGTGCGCGGCTGGCCGAAGGGGCTCCCGGCCCCGACCTGGTCCCCGGCGTTTATGCCGGGCCCGGCGGCAGCCTTGCGCTGAATGTTATTGCCAGCGCCGACACGGAGCTTGCGCCAACTGTGTGGCCCGCGCGCATCCCGGTCGAACGCGGGGGCGTGATCGGGGAAACCCGGCTGGCGGGCGCGTTCCTGAGCGCGGGTCTTTCGCTGGTGCTGATCGATGTGCTTGCGGCACTCTGGCTGGCGGGGCGGCTGTTCCCGACGCGTGCCGGGCGCGGTGCGGTCGCGGGCGTGCTGGCGCTGGCGCTGCTGGCCGTTCCTGTTTCCGGAATGGCCGACGAAGGCGATGGGGACGCCGATGACCGGCTGGCGCTGCTGGCGGCGAACAGCGTGATTCTGGCGCATATCCTGACCGGCGATTCGCGCGTGGACGATGTGGCAAGCGCTGGGCTGCGCGGTTTGTCGGACGCGCTTTTCCGCCGCACCTCGGTCGAACCGGACGAGCCGGTCGGCGTGGACATCGAGCGCGATGAGCTGGTGTTCTTTCCCTTCCTTTACTGGCCGATCACCGAGGACACGCCGATCCCTTCGGATGCGGCGCTGGCGCGGCTGAACCGCTACCTGCGCGGGGGCGGCATGATCATGTTCGACACCCGTGACGCGGAGCTCGCCGGGCTGACCCGGACCACGCCCGCCGCGCGGCGGCTGCAGGCGATCGCGCGGTCGCTGGACATTCCGCCGCTCGAGCCGGTGCCCGACGATCATATCCTGACGCGCACATTCTATCTGATTCAGGAATTTCCGGGCCGGTTCACGGGCCGCGATGTCTGGGTCGAAGCGGCCCCGCCCGATGCCGAACTGGCCGAGGGGATGCCGTTTCGCAACCTCAACGACGGGGTGACGCCGGTGATCGTGGGGGCGCATGACTGGGCGGCCGCGTGGGCGGTCGATGCGCAGGGCGGCCCGATGCTGCCGGTGGGGCGCGGAATGGCGGGCGAGCGCCAGCGCGAGATCGCGCTGCGTTTCGGCGTGAACCTGATCACCCATGTGCTGACAGGGAACTACAAATCCGATCAGGTGCATGTGCCTGCGTTGCTGGAAAGGCTAGGGCAATGAACGGGTTGGGCTTGTGACCGGGGCGCAGATCATCCTTGATCCGCTGGTGCCGTGGGTGGTGCTGGTCATCGCCGGGGCGATTGCGCTGGTGCTGGTGGGGCTGGCGCTGTGGCGCGGGTTGCCGGGGTGGTGGCTGCGCGGGCTTGCCGCCGTGGCGCTGCTGGCGGCACTTGCCAACCCGGCGCTGCAGAGCGAGGAACGCGACCCCCTGAGCGATATCGCGCTGGTGGTGGTCGATGATACCGCATCGAACCGCCTTGGAGTGCGCGCGGAACAGACCGCTGAAGCACTGGCGCATCTGGAAGCGCGCATCGGCGCGCTGGACAACACCGAATTGCGCGTGGTGCGCGTGCCCGACGGGCCGCGCAACGAGGGCACGCGCCTGCGCACCGTGCTGGCCGAGGCACTGTCCGAGATCCCGCGCAACCGGCTGGCCGGTGTGTTCGCGATCAGCGACGGGCAGGTGCATGACATGGACACCGCGCTGCAACTCGACGCGCCGTTTCACCTGCTCAAGACCGGCGAGGTGGATGACTGGGACCGTCGGCTGATCGTGCGCAACGCGCCCGCCTACGCCATCCTGGGCGAGCCGATCACATTGACCCTGCGAGTCGAGGATCAGGGCGCTGTGCCCCCCGAGGCGGGCGACGTCGCGGTGCTGAATTATGCCATCAACGGCGAAGACATGCGCCGCGCGACGGTCCCGGTGGGCGAGGACATGGATATCCGCGTCACCCTGGACCAGGGCGGCATGAACGTGCTGCAGTTCGAGCTGGAAGCCCCCGAGGGCGAGCTGACCGACCGCAACAACGCGGCCATCGTGCAGATCAACGGGCTGCGCGACCGGCTGAGCGTGCTGCTGGTCTCGGGCGAGCCGAACGCCGGGCAGCGGACCTGGCGCAACCTGCTGCGGTCGGACCCGTCGGTGGACCTTGTGCATTTCACCATCCTGCGGCCGCCGGAGAAGCAGGACGGCGTGCCGGTCAACGAACTGTCGCTGATCGCCTTTCCCACGCGCGAACTGTTCGTGGACAAGATCGACGAATTCGACCTGATCATCTTTGACCGCTACAAACGGCGCGGGATCCTGCCCAACGCCTATTTCGACAATATCCGGCGCTATGTGGAACAGGGCGGCGCACTGCTGGTGGTCGGCGGTCCGGAGCTGGCGGGGGCGGACAGTATCTGGCGCTCGCCGCTGGGGCATGTATTCCCGGCGCATCCGACCTCGCGCGTGATCGAGCGCGGGTTCACGCCGACGATTTCTGCGCTTGGCCAGCGCCATCCGGTGACCGCGGGGCTGGAACGCCATGCGCCTGTGGCGACGGGCAGCGCGGGCGAGGGGCCCGGCTGGGGCCGCTGGTTCCGCCAGATCGAGCTGGAGCGCGATGCGGGCCAAGTGGTGATGGAAGGCGCGGACGGCGCGCCGCTTCTGGTGCTGGACCGGGTGGGAGAGGGGCGGCTGGCGCTGCTGGCCTCGGACCAGGCGTGGCTCTGGGACCGGGGATACGAGGGCGGCGGGCCGCAGCTGGAACTGCTGCGCAGGCTGGCCCACTGGATGATGGGCGAGCCGGAGCTGGAAGAGGAAACGCTGACCGCCACCGCCGAAGGGCAACGCATGACCGTCACCCGCCGCACGCTGGAAGATAGCGTGGGCGCGGTGACCGTGACCGCCCCGGATGGCAGTGAAACGGTGCTGGAGCTGGACGAGGTCGAGCCCGGTCTGTTCCGCGCCGAGTGGCAAGCGCCCGAGATCGGATTGCACCGGCTGGGCGATGGGGTGCTTGATGCGGTGGTTGCGCTTGGCCCGGCTGCCCCGCGCGAGTTCGAGGAAACAATCGCCACCGCCGAGCGGTTGCAGTCGCTGGTGTCGGCGATGCGCGGCGGCGTGGCGCGGGTCGAGAACGGCTTGCCCGACCTGCGGCAGGTGCGCGCGGGTCGCGCGGCGGCAGGGCGCGGCTGGCTTGGGCTCACGCCCCGGGCGGCGCATGTCACTGCTGACCTGCGCGTGGCGGCGCTGCTGCCGGGCTGGGCGTGGCTGCTGCTGGCTGTCGGGCTGGTGCTTGGCGCCTGGCTGCGCGAGGGGCGGCGCTGAGCCGTAGCACTGCCCCACTTCTCGGGCGTTTTGCCCTTGCTCTTTGCCAACGAACAGCGGTCTGACCGGTTCTCCCGTCCGCCGATGGGCGCATCGAAGATGCACCCGCGGCGGTTGGGCCGGGCGCCGCGCGCGATGCGCGCGGCGGGCCGCGAACGTTCTGTCTTGCGCACCCCTCTGCGCGGCTGCGCGCAGGAAAGGGGGCGTGGGCGGGCAAGGGGGATGTCCCCCGGTTGATGTTGAAATTGGGATGAAGGGTGGCGTTGCTTCGCCTGAGCCGCAGGCTCGGGGCGTTCAACCCGAGAGCGAAGCAACACTATGAAGAAGACTGCGAGATCTGACCTGGCGATGACCAGCCACACGGAGCTTGCATCGGCCGTCGATACGGCCTGGGGCGCGGTCGGGCAGAGCTTCGACCAGTTCTGCCTGATCGCAGGCGTCGCGGCATTGAGCGAGATGCTGGAAGACGACCTGAAGGCCCTTGCGGGGGACGCACATCCTCGCAGCGCCGACAATCCCGGATATCGCTGGGGCCGCACGAAGCGCCGTGTCGGATTTCATGGTGGCAAGGTCGCGCTCGATCGCCCCCGGGTCCGCTCGAAGAGCACGGACAGGGAACTGCCGCTGCCCAGCTGGCAGGAAGCAGCCGCGGGCGGCTGGCTGGAGGAATGGGCGATGAGCCTGATCCTGATGAATGTCGCGACGCGCAAGTTCGGGCGCGCCGTGCGCCTGCCCGAGGCCGACATCTCGGCGGCGGCTGGATCGGGGCTGTCGAAATCCGCATTCTCGCGGCCGGTCAAGGCGCTGACCGAGGCGCGGCTGGCCGATTGGATGGCCTCGGATCTGTCGGAGCTCGACCTTCTGGTGATCCGGATCGACGGGCTGCACATGGATGACAACCTGCTGATGATCGGCGCGGTCGGGGTCGATGCGGACGGCGGCAAGCATCCTCTCGGCGTGCCCGAGGGGGCCACCGAGAACGCCGCGACCGTTCAGGCCCAGCCGGACAACCTGATCGAGCGCAGGCTTGATCCCGAGATCTGGCGGCGCTTCATCGTCGATGGCGCCAAGGCCCTGGCCAAGGCGATCCGCCGGACCGCTCAGGGCCGACATCCCGATCCAGCGCAGCCAGGTCCAGGAAGCGCCCGCAACATCACCGAACGGATCGACCCGAAGCTGCATGCCGCTGTTCGCCGCACCCTGCACCAGGCTTGGGAGATCGACGATGCCACAAAGGCCGAACGTCTTCTGCGCAATCTGGCGCGCCGTCTCGAACTCCAGGCGCTGGGCGTGTCGAAGAGCATCCTCGAAGGGCTGGACAAGATCCTGACCGTCACCCGCCTCGGCCTGCCACCCGAACTGCGACGGTCATTGGCCTCAACGACTATCATCGAGTCGATGAACGCAGTGATCCGGCAGGTCTGTCGCAACGTGAAGCGCTGGCGCGACGCGCAGATGGCGGTGTGCTCGACCGCGGTCGGCATGACCGAGGCCGCATAACCATGCAATCCGCAGCGCCGCCCATCACACTTTTCAACATCGCGCGGGACTTTCCCGGGCAAGCTTCCGGAAATGACTTTGCGGACGCTGGACAGCGCCAGCCCCGAAAAGGCAGGCGCGTCGGCGGATTTCAGGGAGGTGGCCGCAGCCGGTGCCCTCATGCCCGCCCGCCTGCAGGGCCTCAAGCGCCCCCGTGGCGTGCAGGGGTGGGTGGGGCACGCCGCGGGGGCGCTTCTTCCTGATCGCGGTCAGATGCGCCCGCGATCAGCCGCTCAGCCGGGCCTTGACTCGCGGTCCGACGGAGGCGAAATCCATCTGACCGGTGTACCGTGTCTTGAGCGCCGCCATCACGCGGCCCATGTCGCGGATCGATCCGGCCCCAAGCGCGGCGACCTCGTCGTCGATCGCGCGCGTTATCGCTGCGTCGTCCATCTGCTTCGGCAGATAGCCCTCGATTACCGTGATCTCGTCGCGCTCTTCCTGCGCAAGTTCCAGCCGCCCGGCCTCTTCGTAGGTGCGGGCGCTTTCGTTGCGTTGCTTGATCATGCGGGCAAGGATGGCAAGGATATCGCTGTCGGAAACCCCCTGGTCATCGGTGCTGGTCCGGGCGGCGATGTCGCGGTCCTTGATTGCGGCGCTGACCAGCCGCAGCGTGGACAGCCGCTTGCTGTCCTTTGCTTTCATCGCGCTCTTCATGTCGTCGGTGATGCGTGTGCGCAGGGACATGGCTTTTTCCGGCTGGGTATGGTCCTGGCGCCAGTCTAGCGCCTTGGAGGGGGGGCCTCAATCCCCGGGATTTGCGCGCCGTGGGGTCAGCCATCAACTGTTCATGACCCGCGTCCGTCCGGGGGTTGATTCCGCCGCACTCTGCCCATAGTTTCCGCCAGATTTCACCATGAGGCGCCCCCATGACCGCTGCAAGCCCCCGCCCGACCGCCTGCCTGGCCCTGGCAGACGGCACTATCTTCTACGGGCGCGGTTTCGGCGCCACCGGCGAGACGGTGGCCGAACTGTGCTTCAACACCGCCATGACAGGTTATCAGGAGATCATGACCGACCCGTCCTATGCCGGGCAGGTGGTGACCTTCACCTTTCCCCATGTCGGCAATGTGGGCGTGAACCCCGACGATGACGAGACCGCAGACCCCGTGGCCGCCGGCATGGTGGTCAAGTGGGATCCGACCGAGCCGTCGAACTGGCGCGCGGCCGGGCATCTGGTGGCGTGGCTGGAAAAGCGTGGGCGCATTGGAATCGGGGGCCTGGACACACGGCGCCTGACCCGCGCCATCCGCCAGCAGGGCGCGCCGCATGTGGCGCTGGCCCATGACCCCGAAGGCCGCTTCGACATTGGCGCGCTGGTCGCAAAGGCGCGGGCCTGGCACGGGCTGGTCGGTATGGACCTGGCGCGCGATGTGACCTGCGCGCAATCCTATCGCTGGGACGAGATGCGCTGGGCCTGGCCCGAAGGCTATCGCCCGCAGACAGCACCGCAGCACCGCGTGGTGGCCATCGACTATGGCGCGAAGCGCAATATCCTGCGCTGCCTGGCCTCTGCCGGATGCGAAGTCACGGTCCTGCCCGCCAGCGCGACCGCCGAGGATGTGCTGGCGCTGAATCCTGATGGCGTGTTCCTTTCCAACGGTCCCGGCGATCCGGCGGCCACGGGAGAATACGCGGTCCCGATGATCCGCGGTGTGCTGGAGCGAAACCTGCCGGTGTTCGGCATCTGCCTTGGGCATCAGATGCTGGCGCTGGCCCTGGGCGCACGCACGATCAAGATGAACCACGGCCACCACGGCGCCAATCACCCGGTCAAGGACCTGGATACCGGCAAGGTTGAGATCACCAGCATGAACCACGGCTTCACCGTCGACAGCCAGACCTTGCCCAAGGGCGTGCTGGAAACGCATGTCAGCCTGTTCGACGGGTCGAACTGTGGCATCCGTCTGGCCGACCGGCCCGTGTTTTCCGTGCAATACCACCCCGAGGCGAGCCCCGGCCCGCAGGACAGCTACTACCTGTTCGAGCGCTTCGCCGACGCCATGGCTGCGCGCAAGGCCGCCTGAGGGGACCTTGCCGCCTTTCCGAAAGCCGTGTGGGGGCCGCTTGGGGGTTGAACTGCAGGTCGCGCTGGCGGCATAGTCGTCGGCAAGCCCCCCGCCCGAGCAGCAAACAGGGGTGGCACAAGGAAACGGCATGGCACAGGCACCGGATCTGAACCACATCGTCATCGGCACCGATGGCGCGCCGGAGGTGGTATTTGCCCACGGTTGGGGCCGCAGCCACCGCGATTTCATTCCCACCGCCGAGGCACTGGCGCCTGTCGCACGCTCGGTGCTGATCGACCTGCCGGGGTTCGGCGCCTCGCCCCGGCCCGAAGCAGCGTGGGACACTGCCGCATATGCCGACGCGCTGGCCGAGGCTCTGCGCGGCGGGCTGGCATCGGGGCCGGTGGTCTGGGTGGGCCATTCGTTCGGAGGGCGGATCGGGCTGCGGCTGGCGGTGCGGCACCCGGATCTGCTGGCGGGGCTGGTGCT
>SKKS01000138.1 GCA_007123625.1 Paracoccaceae bacterium | reverse complement strand
CGCGCGGCCACCGGCGGGCAGGGCGCGGGGCGGGCGGCGGGGGCGCGGTCAGCGGCTGGGATATGGCTGAAATCCGCCTCCAGCGCGCGGGCCAGCGCCAGCCACTGCGCGCCGCGCGCGCGCATCCCTTCCAGCGCCGTCGGGCCGCCGCGCTCGGGCAGACCCTCCATCAGGTTCACAAGCCGGTTCAGCCAGCGCGCGGGGATTGTCTGCGCCTCGGAATCGCGGACGGCACGGGTCAAAACAACTTCGGGCGCCGCCACCGCCTGCTGGAAGTCATGCGCCGCCAGCCCGGTCTGGCGTTCGGGCAACAACAGGCCCAGCTGTGCGCGCATGGCGCGGTTCAGCCACGGGTCGGGGGCGGGCGCTGCGGGCCACACCCCTTCGTTCAGCCCGCCCAGGACCACCAGATCGGCGCCTTGCACCCGCGCTTCCAGCGTGCCCCAGATCATCACGCCGGGGTGCGCGGTCACCGGCTCGCGCACCTCGCGGCCCTGCATCAGCGCGGCGATGAAGGCCGCGAAATCGGCGCCGGTCATTGCCGTGCCGTGGGGGGCCTCGCGCGCCAGCTCCTCCATCAGGGCAAGCGCAGCCTCGCCCGGGGCTTCGCGCCACAACTCGCCCGCATCGGCACCATCGGGGCCCCGCGCCAGGGCCTCGGCCAGCGCCCGATGCCGCGCGACCAGATCCGCCAGCGGCTGCGCGCGGCCTTCGGGCGCGGCGGGCATGGTCGTGGCCAGCCATTCCGCCCATGCCACTCGCTCCGGGCGCGGCGCGTCCCCGGACGCCGCCCAGCGCCGCACCGCGTCCGCGTCCGGAAAAGCCAATGCACGGCGGCGGATATGCAGTTCCAGATCGCGGGCGTGCAGCAGATGCGCATTGCGCCCGGCCGCGCTGTGGCACAGCGGATGCTTGAGCAACGTGACCAGCGCCTCGGCGCTCAGCCGCTCGGCCAGCAGCCCCGCCACATGGCGCAGGAACCGCCCCGGCGCCGACAGCGCCAGCGGGCGCCCGCCACTGTCATCGGGCACGACCCGCCAGCGGTCCAGCGCCGCCGTAACCTGCCGCGCCAGCACCCGGTCCGGGGTGATCAGCGCCGCAACCTGCCCGTCGCCTGCGGCCTGGCACAGACGCAGCGCGATCGCCAGCGCCTCGGCGCGGGGCGAAGGCGCCTCGATCAGCGTCATTCCGGCGGCGGCTTCGGCTATGCCGTCCAGCCACGCGCCTTCGGCCATCCACTGGTCGGTCACCGGCGCCGGACGCAGCGCCAGCGAAATCAGCCGGTTGCGCGCGGGCGAGGGCGGAGGTGCGGTGTCCCAGACCCCCACATCGCCGGGCGCCAGCCCCATGCGGACCATCAGCGCGCGAAACCGGAACTGCGGGTGGTCTTCGGCCTCGAGCGCATGATCCAGCCCGTCCCAGACCCCTTCGGGCATGTCGAAGTCGAACCCCGGCAGCACCACCGCACCCTGCGGCAGGCGGGCCACCGCCTCCATCAGCAGCGCCGTGGTGCCGCGCGACCCGGTCGACCCTGCCACCAGCACCGGATGTTCAGGCGGCGTGTCCTGCCAGTCGCGCGCCAGCCGCTCCACCACCCGGCGCTGCCGCGCCTCGGGTTCGGGCGCATCGTCGTGCATCACGCCCTGGACCAGCCGCACGAAGCGCAAGGCGCGCTCCCAATGCGCGGAATGGCGCGACACGTCCAGACCCTCCAGCGCCTCGGGCGGGACCCCTTCGCCCTGCATTTCGTCCCCCAGCCGGGCCAGGCTGTCGGCAAGGTCATGCAGTGCGCTGCGCGGGGCCAGATCCGGCTCGGCACGCAGCAAGGCGTCCACAAGCTGTGCCAGTTGCAACCGGCGGCGCAGGGGCGGAACCGGGGGCGGCAGACCGGGCAGCGCCACATCGCGCGCCAGATCCGTGACCAGCGTGATGCGCGGCAGCAGCCGCGCGCCGCTTTCCGCCAGCAACGCCTGAATGCGGCGCTGCATGCGGCGGGTGTTGACATGGATAACCACCCGCGCCAGCGCCTCGGGCGGAGCGCCCTCCATCCGCGCCAGCAACCCCGCAACCAACCCACTC
Organism: Paracoccaceae bacterium; assembly: GCA_007123625.1. Taxonomy (GTDB): domain Bacteria; phylum Pseudomonadota; class Alphaproteobacteria; order Rhodobacterales; family Rhodobacteraceae; genus Rhabdonatronobacter. Next base: position 426 of record SKKS01000138.1, on the reverse strand, counting down.
GGAAAATCGACACCGGGCGGCAGGGCAAACAGGCGCGGCGTGTCGGACGGGGCGAACATTGGCAAGTTTCCCTTGGGTCGGGCAGGTGCGTGGCGACAGCTTAGTCGTTGGTGACGGCAGAGGCAAAGGCCTCCGCCATATCGCCCAGCAGCGTATGCCAGCGCACCGCTCCGCCGGTCAGGATCAGGCGCCGCGCAGTATCGCGCGCATCCGGGCAGAAGGTCAGATGCAATGCGTCGCCGGGCGCGGCGGCGCCCAGACGCTCGGGCCATTCGATCAGGCACAGCGCGGTGGCCAAGGCGTCGTCCAGCCCCAGTTCCCAGGCTTCAGACGGATCGCACAACCGGTAGAGGTCCACATGCCAGATCTCCAGCCCGCCCGCCACATAGGTCTGCACCAGCGTGAAACTGGGCGAGGGCACATCCT
>SKKS01000233.1 GCA_007123625.1 Paracoccaceae bacterium | reverse complement strand
GGTCCGCTGCCAGGGCATTGCGGTGCTTGACCGGGCCGAAGCCCCTGATCGACAGCGGCAATTCCGCCAGTTCCACGGCGATGGCGCGGGTGTCGGGTGTCAGGTTCGCCAGCAATTCGGGGATCAGCTTTTCATAATCGCGGGCCAGACGCCGCTCCATCCGGCGCTCGGCGCTGTAGCCGAAGATATCGAGCGGCGTGCCGCGCAACCGCTTCAGCCGCGCCAGAAGCGCGAAACCGCGCAGCATGACCGGGCCGAACGCGCGCTTGCGGGGGCGCCCGTCCGAGCCGATGCGCGACACAAGCGGCGGCGCAAGATGGAAGCGCGGGGTGAAATCGCCGTCAAATTCGGCGCGCACCTTCTCAAGCGTCTGCAGATGCAGGCGCGCGACCTCGTATTCATCCTTGTAAGCCAGAAGCTTGTGATAGCCCTTCGCAACCGCTTCGCGCAGGCGGGTATCGGGCACGCTGTCCACCAGATTGCGGTATTTCCGCGCCAGCCGCCGGGACTGATAGGCCACCAGATGCGCCTCGCGGAAGGCAATCAGTTCCTCCAGCGTCTTGGGTTTCGCCACTACGGTATCGGCCAGCATCTTCGCGGCGGCCTTGGGGTGGACGACGGCCCAGCGCCCCAGTGCGAAGGCGCGGGTATTTCCGGCGACTGCGGCCTTGTTCAATTCGATCGCGCGCAGGATTGCAGCCTTGTCCAGCGGCACAAGCCCCATCTGCCATGCCGCGCCCAGCGCGATCATGTTGGCAAAGATGCTGTCGCCCAACAGACGCCGGGCAAGTACCGAATAATCGAACAGGTGCAGCTTTTCGCCAAGCCGCGCCTGAAGCGCGATTTTCAGGTCCTCCGAGGGGATGCGGAATTCTGTATTGCGGGTGAAGTCGCCGGTGATGATCTCATGGCTGTTCACAGCCGCACCGGTCTGGCCGCTGCGCATCAGCCCCAGCGTCTTTGCGCCCGCCGTGACCACCAGATCGCCGCCGATCACGCAATGCGCCTCGCCCACGGCGACACGGATCGCGCTGATATCGTCCGGGGCATTCGCGATGCGGCAATGGATGTGCACCGCGCCGCCCTTCTGCGCGAGGCCCGCCATCTCGATCATGCCCGCGCCCTTGCCGTCAAGCTGGGCGGCCTGCGCAAGGATTGCCCCAACTGTCACGACACCCGTGCCGCCGACGCCGGTGATGACAATGTTATGCGTGCCGTTGATTGTGGGCAGGACAGGCTCGGGCAGGTCCGGCAGGTCAACGGATGCCGTGGGCGCTTGCTTCACCTTCGCGCCTTCCAGCGTCACGAAAGACGGACAGAACCCTTTGAGGCAGGAAAAGTCCTTGTTGCAGCTTGACTGGTCAATCGCGCGTTTCCGGCCGAGTTCGGTTTCCACCGGCACGATCGAGACGCAGTTGGACTGCACCCCGCAATCGCCGCAGCCTTCGCAGATATCGGTATTGATGAACACGCGCTGGTCGGGGTCGGGAAATTCGCCGCGCTTGCGGCGGCGGCGCTTTTCGGCGGCACAAGTCTGGACATAAAGAATGGCCGAGACCCCCTTGTAGGTGGCGCAGTCCTTCTGCACCGCGTCAAGGTCCGCACGCGGATGCCAGCCGACGGCCTTGGGGAAATCGCCGCGTGCAGGTTCCTCCTTCTCGTCAAACACGACCTCGATCTTGCCCACGCCCATCGCCGCCAGTTCCTGCGCGATTCGGGCCGGGGACAACCCGCCTTCATTCTTCTGCCCGCCGGTCATGGCCACGGCATCGTTATAGAGGATCTTGTAGGTGATGTTCGTCCCGGCGGCCAAGGCGGCCCGGATGGCCTGTACGCCGGAGTGGTTGTAGGTTCCGTCGCCCAGATTCTGGAACACATGGTCGCGGGTGGAAAACGGGGCCTCACCGATCCAGTTTGCGCCTTCGCCGCCCATATGGGTGAAGCCCACGGTGTTGCGGTCCATCCATTGCACCATGTAGTGGCAGCCGATCCCGGCATAGGCACGATGCCCCTCGGGGACCTTGGTCGAGCTGTTATGCGGGCAGCCCGAACAGTAATAGGGCAGACGCGCGGCCATGTCCTGCGCATTGTCGGCGCGCCGCGCCTCGGCCAGCATGCTCAGCCCCGCCTTCACGCGGTCAGTGCCGCGCCCTTCCTCGATCAGGATGTCGCCGATCTTCTCGGCAATCATGATCGGGTCCAACGCGTAGCGGGTCGGGAACAGTTCCAACCGACGGCCATGTTCCCAGGTGTCGCCCTTGTGCCAGCCATAGACCCGGCGGCCCCGGCGGTCATCGAAAATGGCTTCCTTGACCTGCACCTCGATCAGCTTGCGCTTCTCCTCGACCACGACGATCAGCTCCAGCCCCTCGGCCCAGTCGTGGAACCCTTCCATGTCCAGCGGGAAGGTCTGGCCCACCTTGTAGGTGGTGATGCCCAGACGCTCTGCCTCGGCGGCGTCGATGCCCAGAAGGTTCAGCGCATGGACAAGGTCCAGCCAGTTCTTGCCCGC
>SKKS01000076.1 GCA_007123625.1 Paracoccaceae bacterium | reverse complement strand
TCCTCGGACGGGACGGCAAAGCACATGTGCAGGAAGTTCGCCGCGTAATCGAGGCTGTTCTTGGGATACACGAACGGCTGCCCGATGGAATACTTGTAGGCCCAAGCGGCAATGGTCGGCATCTTGGCGATCATGCGGATCGCGGCGACCTCGCGCTGCCAGGGGTCGGCGATGTCGGTGCTGTCGTGATAGAACGCGGACATCGCGCCGACCACACCCACCATCACCGCCATCGGGTGCGCATCGCGGCGAAACCCGCGGAAGAAATACTGCATCTGTTCATGCAGCATGGTGTGGCGCGTCACACGGGTCTCGAAGTCTTCCAGTTGTGCTGCGGTGGGCAATTCGCCGTAAAGAAGCAGGTAGCAGACTTCGAGGAAATGCGACTTGTCGGCCAGTTGCTCAATCGGATAGCCCCGGTGCAGCAGTTCGCCCGCATCGCCGTCTATATAGGTGATAGTCGATTTGCATGCCGCCGTCGAGGTGAAGCCGGGGTCATAGGTGAACACATCGCCCTCGGCATAAAGTTTACGGATATCGATCACATCCGGACCCACGGTCGGCGATTGCACCGGCAGCTCCAGTGTCTTGCCCGCAAAACTGAGCGTTGCCTTCTTCGTCTCGTCAGCCATCGCATGTCCTTTCCCAAAGCCTGCGCACGCGCAGGGTTGCAGGCGAATAAGGCCCTTGGGAAACGGAAAAAGCCGTCACCGTTGGGCTGTTGCGTCCTCGATCCGCGCCAGGGATTCCTCCCGGCCTAGAACCAGCATCATATCAAACACGCTTGGGGTGGCGCTGCGACCGGCCAGTCCCGCACGAAGGGGTTGGGCGATCTTTCCCAGTCCCAGCCCGTGCGCCTCGGCAGTGGTCTTGACGATCCCCTCCAGAACCTCACGCGTCCATGTAGCAGTTTGCAGGTGCGGCGTCAATTCTCTCAGTATACCACGGGATACCGGATCGAGCGCCGCCGCTGCTTTCTCGTCCATGTCCAGCGGACGCTCGGTCAGGATGAAGTGCGCCTTTTCAAACAGTTGCCCAAACCCCTTCGCGCGATCCTTCACCAGTGGCATGGCCTTCATCACCCCGCTCCGCTGGCGGTCGGTCAGGGCAGGCTGACCGGTCGCCGCCAGGAATGCCTCGGCCTCATGCAGCAGTGCAGCATCGTCGCCCGCACTCATGTGCAGGGCGGTCAGATGGTCCAGTTTCTTGAGGTCCAGCCGCGCGGGCGCACGGTTGATTCCCTCCAACCCGAACCACTCTTGTGCCTGTGCATCGGTAAAGAACTCGTTGTCGCCATGACTCCAACCCAGGCGCGCAAGGTAATTCCGCAACGCTGCCGCCGGATAGCCCATGCGCTGGTATTCCTCGACCCCGAGCGCGCCGTGGCGTTTGCTCAGCTTCTTGCCGTCAGGGCCGTGGATCAGCGGGATATGCGCCCAGACAGGCACGTCCCAGCCCATGGCGGTGTAGACGAGCATCTGCCGCGCGGCGTTGTTGAGGTGGTCATCGCCCCGGATCACATGGGTCACGCCCATGTCGTGGTCATCGACCACCACCGCCAGCATATAAGTCGGCGTCCCGTCCGAGCGCAGCACGATCATGTCGTCCAGCTGGTCGTTGCGGATGCGCACATCGCCCTGCACCGTGTCCGCGATCACCGTCTCGCCGTCCAGCGGCGCCTTGACGCGGATCGCATAGGGGGCATCGGGGTGGGTGGCCGCGTTCGCGTCACGCCAGGGCGAGCGGTAAAGGGTCGAGCGGCCATCGGCGCGCGCGCCCTCGCGAAAGGTTTCGATTTCTTCTTGCGTGGCAAAGCACTTGTACGCCGCACCACTGGCGAGCATGGCATGGGCGACCGCGGCATGGCGGTCGGCGCGGGCGAATTGGCTGATCGCCTCGCCGTCCCAGTCCAGCCCCAGCCAGGTCAGGCCCGACAGGATCTTCGCCGTCGCTTCGGGGGTGGAGCGCGCGCGGTCGGTGTCTTCGATCCGCAGCAGGAACCTGCCACCCCGTCCCCGCGCGAACAGCCAGTTGAACAGCGCCGTGCGCGCGCCGCCGATATGCAGGAACCCTGTGGGCGAGGGCGCAAAGCGGGTCACGACCGGGGTCTGGGGGGCGGTTGGCATCGGCGAGATTAACCTTTTCGTAACCATGCGGGCGGACAGATGGAAGCGCAGGCGTGGGCGCCTGCAACGTCTTAGGGAATCGTTCCGGGGGTGACAAGGGTGCGGGCAGTCGCGCAGGCACCGGCGACAGAGCAGGCGACAGATCGGGGGACGGAGCAGGCTGCGGTGGCTTTGGCCCCCGGCGTGTCGCTTCCTTGGGTGGCGGCGCTCAGGGGGCGGTTGTTCCTGTTCGTGCCGGTGCTGCTGGCCTGTGGGATCGGGGCGTACTTCTCCTTGCCGCGCGAACCGGCGCCGCCGGAATGGGCGGCGCTTGGGGTCGGCGTGGCGCTGCTGGTGGTGGTGGCGCGCCTGCTGCCCGAAGACGCCGCGCCGCTGGCGCTGGCGCTG
>SKKS01000201.1 GCA_007123625.1 Paracoccaceae bacterium | reverse complement strand
CAAGCAGGAATCGCTGGAGCGTAAGCTGCGTGCGGCTATCGCCGCCGGGGCGGAACGGGCGGCGCGCTGATGGCACGCCCGCGCGAAACCATGCCCGAAGATGTTTCGGATGCCCTTCACACGCGCGGCTTGCAGGCGGCTTACGACGCGCGCCCGCCCTATCAGCGGAATGACTGGCTGATCTGGATAAAGGGTGCGAAACGTCCAGAGACGCGCCAGAAGCGTTTGCAATCGATGCTGGCGGAGCTGGAGGCGGGACATGGCTATATGGGCATGGCCTGGCAGTCGCGCAGCACGCGAAAGCGCGACTGATGGCGCGCATCCGGTTGGTCGCCGGTTTTCTGACAGTGGGTCTCTGGACCCTGCTCAGCCGCGTCTTCGGCTTTGTGCGCGATGTTTTGATGGCCGCCTATCTGGGTGCGGGGCCAGTGACGGATGCGTTTTTCGTGGCCTTCTCGCTGCCAAACATGTTCCGCCGGTTCTTTGCCGAAGGGGCGTTCAATTTCGCCTTCGTCCCGATCTTTGCCAAGAAGCATGAGGCAGGCGAAGACGCCGAGAGCTTCGCGCGCGATGCCTTCTGGGGCATGGCGGCGCTGCTGCTGGTCTTTTCCACGCTGGCCATCATCGCGATGCCGTTTCTGGTCTGGGCGATGGCGGCAGGCTTTGCGCAGGATGACCGGTTCGACATGGCAGTCCTGTTCGGGCGCGTGGCCTTTCCCTATATCTTCTTCATCTCGCTGGTGGCGCTGCTGTCGGGGATGCTGAATGCGGTCGGGCGGTTCACGGCGGCGGCGGCGGCGCCTGTCCTGTTGAACATGGTTTTCGTTCTGGCCATGATCATGGCCGACCGCGCAGGCTGGCCGATGGGGCTTACACTGTCCTGGGCGGTGCCGGTGGCCGGGGTGGCGCAACTGCTCATGCTCTGGGTCGCGGTGCGCCGCGCCGGGTTCGCGATGCGGTTCCGGCGGCCAAGGCTGACCCCGGAATTGCGGCGTCTGGCCATCATTGCGGCGCCTGCGGTGCTGGCGGGCGGGGTGGTGCAGATCAACCTGCTGGTCGGGCGGCAGGTGGCCAGTTTCACCGAAAATGCCGTCTCGTGGCTGTCTTATGCGGACCGGCTGTATCAGTTGCCGCTGGGCGTGGTGGGCATTGCCGTGGGCGTTGTGCTGCTGCCGGAACTTTCGCGCCGCTTGCGGGCCGGGGATGAAGGGGCAGGGCAGCACAGTTTCAACCGCGGGCTGGAATTCTCGCTGTTCCTGACGCTGCCATCGGCGGTGGCGCTGGTGGTGATCGCCACGCCGATTGTCGCGGTCCTGTTCGGGCGCGGCGCCTGGACCGAGGCGGACACGCAGGCCACCGCCCTCGCGCTTGCCATCTATGCGCTGGGCCTGCCGGCCTTCGTGCTGCACAAGGTGCTTCAACCACTGTATTATGCGCGCCATGACACGAAACGCCCGTTCAGGTATGCGCTTGTGTCGATGGTCGTGAATGCTGCCGTGGCGATTGGCCTGATGCCGGTGCTGGGTTTTGTCGCGGCGGCCTTGGCAACCTCGCTGGCGGCCTGGGTCATGGTCTGGCAGCTCTGGCGCGGATCACGCGGGATGGGGCAGGCCGCGCGGCTAGATGCACAGATGCGCGCGCGGATGTGGCGCATCACATTGGCGGCCTTGGTGATGGGGGCGGCGCTATATGGGCTGAACCTGTTGCTGGCCGATTGGTTGGTGATGTCGGGCAGGCGATATCTGGCCTTGCTGGGGCTGATCCTTGGCGGCGCTGTGGTCTATTTCGCTTTCGGACAGGCTATCGGGGCTTTCAGCGTTTCCGAATTGCGCGCGGCCTTGCGCCGGTCGCGCGCCTCAGCGCCGCCGGAGGCGGGCGCGTAGACCGGGCCGCAGGATCAGCCCCAGCACCCCGCCCGCAGCGCAGGCCGCGATATCGGCCACCCAGTCAGCCCCCCCGCCCACAAAAAGGACCAGCCCGATGCGCCCGACCAGCAAAAGCCCCACCAGAAGCCCGGCTGTCAGCCGTGCGCGGCCTGTGTCCGGGTCGGTCCAGACCAGCGCGGCATAGCACCCCGCAAGCGCGAAGATCAGCGGATACCCCCCGATCAGCCAGGCCCCAAGCGGCGCGAACAGCCCAAAGGCAACAGCGCCTGCGACCTGCGCCAGCGCCACCAGCACCAGCACCCGCAGCGACCCGATCCGTTCGGCGCAGTATTTACCCAATGCGGCGGTGATCACCACCACAAGCCCCGCCTGCAACGGGCCAAGATGCACGAACCCATAGCCGAAATAGCGCGCAACATGGTCGGGCGGGGTCTGGCGGGTCTGCCACATCCAGCCCTGGATGTCGGGCGTCACGCCGATGGCGGCCACGGCCTGCGCGCGCCAGCCCGCACTTCCGGCCCAGTTCACCAGCCCATGCGCGCCGGCCCAGAGCACCAGTTCCACCCCGGCGATGACCAGCACCAGAAGCCACACCGCCCCCGGAAGCGGGTTGAGCATGCGCGCAGATATCTCGTT
>SKKS01000218.1 GCA_007123625.1 Paracoccaceae bacterium | reverse complement strand
CGCTGCAGCAGCGGGTCCACGTTGAAGCCCTGGCGCAGCACCTCGACCCCGTCATCCCCGCCTTCGGTGGGAATGCCAAGCGTGCTCATCCAGCTCAGGAACGGGAATTCGTTCCCGAAGAACCACACGCCCAGCGTGCGGCCCGGGAAATCCTCGGGGCCGGTGATGCCGGTGTCGGCCAGACAGGTCAGCATCATCCCGGACGACTTGAACGGCTGCGCGATGTTGACCAGCGGCAGCCCCGCTTCACGCGCGGCCAGTGCGGCGGGCATCCACTCGACGACCACATCGGCCCCGCCGCCCGCGATCACTTGCGGCGGTGCAATGTCGGGTCCGCCGGGGCGGATGGTGACGTTCAGCCCTTCATCCGCGTAGTAGCCGTTTTCCAGCGCCACATAATACCCCGCGAATTGCGCCTGCGTGACCCATTTCAGCTGGAGCGTCACATCATCCGCCCAGGCCGTGCCCGCCACCAGCGCCCCGGCAAGCGCCAGCCCTGTCGTTTGTTTCAGTTTCATCTTCACCTCCATGTTGTCCCCTTTTCCGGGGCGTTAACGCGCGCGCTGGGACGGGTGCCAGAAGGTCACCCGCTTTTCCAGCAACGCCCAGAACCCATAGAACAGCGATCCCGCGACCGCCGCCACCGTGATCTCGGCCCAGACCATGTCCAGTTGCAAGCGCCCCACCTCGGTCGAGATGCGAAACCCCATCCCGCGCGTGGGCGAGCCGAAGAACTCGGCCACGATCGCCCCGATCAGCGCCAGTGTCGATGAAATCTTCAGCCCGTTGAAAATGAACGGCATCGCAGCGGGCAGGTGCAGCTTCATCAGCCCCTGCCCCCAGCTGGCCGACCAGGTGCGCATCAGGTCGCGCTGCATCGCTTCGGCGGCCGCCAACCCCTGCACGGTGTTGACCAGCATCGGAAAGAACACCATCGCCACCACAACCGCCGCCTTGGACGGCCAATCGAAGCCGAACCACATGACCATGATCGGCGCCGTGCCGACAATCGGCAGCGCCGCCAGGAAGCCACCGACCGGCAACAGGCCGCGGCGCAGGAAATCGTAGCGGTCGACGACCAGCGCAAACAGGATCGCCGCAACAACCCCGATGGCAAAGCCCGACAGCGCGCCCTTGACGAAGGTCTGCACGAAATCGACCCAGAGCGTTGGCGCCGAGGTGGAAATCCGCGCCCCGATGGCCGAAGGCGGCGGCAGGATCACGCGCGGCACGGCCCAGACGCGCACCAGCACCTCCCAGATCCAGATCAGCGTCAGGCCGAACACCACCGGCGCCAGCAGTGCCTGCGCGCGCCCCGCCCAGCCCGAGGCGCGGGGCAGATCGGCCAGAAACGCCACCAGCATCCAGCCCCCCAGCCAGATGCCGGCCATCGCCCAGCCAAAGGCCGCCCCTTCGGCCCCGGTCTGCGCGGTGGCCATCGACCACGCGGCAACGCCCAGCCCGGCGGCGATCCCGGCCAGGTTCAGCACCACCGCCCCCGCGCGACCCTGCGCGCGCAGCTTCGGCTGGCGCGTGGACAGGACCACCGCCACCGCCGCGCCCACCAGCGCCATGCCGCCCGGTTGCGCCGACACCCCGCCCAGTGTCAGCACCCCCGCCACGATCAGCGCCAGCGCCATGCCGAAGGCCTGCCAGAAGCCGGCGTGCATGCCGGAAACCGTTTTGCGTGCCACCCGGAGAATCATTGCGCCATCCCCATCCGCCGCAGGGTCCGGCGCTGGAGCCATCCGATCACGCCCACCAGCACCGCCGCAAGGATCGCCGCCGCGAACAGGGCCGACCATATCTGGATCGTCTGGCCGTAATAGCTGCCCGAGAGCAACCGCACCCCCAGCCCGCCCTGCTGGACCGGCAGTTCGCCCACGATGGTCCCCACCAGCGCCGCCGCGATCCCGATCTTCATGGAGGCGAACAGATACGGCATCGACGCGGGCAGGCGCAGCTTCGCGAATGAGTCCCAGCCGCTGGCGTTCCAGGTCTTCATCTGGTCAAGCTGCATCGCATCGGGCGCGCGCAATCCCTTGACCATGCCCACCACCACCGGGAAAAAGCTCAGATACGCCGCGATGATCGCCTTGGGCAACAGCCCGGAAATGCCCATTGAGTTCAGCACCACGATGATCATGGGCGCCAGCGCGATGATGGGAATGGTCTGGCTGGCAATGGCCCAGGGCATGACGGAGGCATCCATCGCCCGGTTGTGCACGATCCCGATCGCCAGCACGAAGCCAAGGCCCGTACCGATGGCAAAGCCCAGGAACGTGGCCGACAGGGTGATCCAACCGTGATGGATCAGTGACCGGTTTGACAGGGTGCCGGTGTTCCACCAGCCGCGGCGCCCGGTGAATTCTTCGACCACGGTGCTTTCCCACAGCTCCACCACCACCTGGTGCGGTGCAGGCAGGCGCGGGCGCTGCTGGCTCATGGTTTCGGCCACCAGTTCGCCAAACGTCATTTCCACGCCCGCCCGCGCGGCGCGGTCCTCGACCCAGGCGCGGTTCATCTG
>SKKS01000228.1 GCA_007123625.1 Paracoccaceae bacterium | reverse complement strand
TCATCGTGCGGAAGTTCCCCTTGATGCGGCGTGGAAAGATCGGTTCACGCTTGGCATAAAGGCTGGGCGGCGTCTGGTCCTGAGCACTCACGAAGCTACTCCTGCTAAGGGTTCGGCCTGTTGTTCCCATCTATCGGCAGGCGTGACCTTGACCTGCATCAAAACACTCACCGAAGATACATCTTTGGTCAAGATGACGCAGGCAGGCACAGGCGTGGGGGTGTTGCTGGCATTTGCGAACATGCGCGAACAGGTCAGCAGAACCATCATCGCCTTCGGTCATTGATATAGTCAGGCTTGCCGGACTTTACCACGCGACACATTGATCCAGGTCAAACCTGAAAGGCGGGAACATTCAGTCCCGGCTGCCCTGTGGCCTCGCGCGTGATCCAGCGCACGAAGGCCCGCAAGGGCGGGCGCTGAACGCCCGGACGCGTGACCAGATAATAGCCGCGCACCGTGTCATCGCGCAAGACGATCCGCAAGCGCCCGCTTTCGATCTCGGGTGCAGCCAGCGCCTCGGTCACGACGGCCAGCCCATGCCCGGCACGCACCGCATCCAGCATCAGATTGCCGGGCAGATAGGTGACACCGCCGCTGAGCGCCCGGACGACGCCATGCCGCGACAGGAAATCCGTGGCCTCGGAATGGCCCAGTTCGCTGAACCACGGCAACCCGGTCAGCGCGTCCGTGTCCTCTGGCGCGATCCCTTCCAGCAGATGCGGCGCGGCGACCACGACCAGCGGCGCATGGACCAGCAGATGTGCTTCCATACCCGGCCAGTCCCCGCGCCCTGAACGCAAGGCCAGATCATAGCCGCCTGCTTCCAGCGTTCGCAGGCCAGGGGAGGGGTCGATCACAAGGTCGATCGCCGGATGGGCCGCGCGAAACCCGCCAAGGCGCGGCACAAGCCAGGCGCTGGCGAACATCGGCGTGGTTGTGATCTGAAGCGCGCGCTGGTCTTGCCCTTCGCGCAATTCGGCCACGATGCGCATGATCTCGCCAAACCCGCGCGTCAGCCCTTCGGCCAGACGCCGCCCGTCCTCTGTCATCTCGATCCGCCGCCCGGCGCGCGCGACCAGCGGCAGGTCGAGGTCTTTCTCCAGCGCGCGGATCTGCTGGCTGATTGCGGCATGGGTAACGCCCAGCCGCGCCGCCGCTGCGACGACAGACCCTGTTTCCGCCCATGCGCTGAAGGCGCGCAGGGCCGACAGGGCAGGCATGCCGCGCCAGTCTGTCATGTAATTTTAGCTAACATATCGGAAATTTTCCAGAGTCGCATTTTCCGCTGATTCCGTCTTACAGTATGCGTATCACATCCAGAAGCGAGGTCAAAATGTTAGAAATTCATGCGAATACAATGCTGATCGCGTCCCGGTTGCGGCTGTGCGGGCAGGTCCGCCCTGCAGGAGATTCTCAGGGGCGCCGCCACCCCGCCGACAGGGCAGGGGCCGAGAAAGTGCGCTTTCATGTGCCGCAGGACCAAGGACGCTGCACCTGACCTGCGGTCACGCAAAATGCCGACCCCGCGCAGGGGTCGGCATCAGAGGTGTTCGGGTTGCAGGCCTGGCCTACTGGCCGCCCCCCAACTGGTGGACATAAGCGGCGACGGCCCGGATTTCGGCTTCACGCAGGCGCGTGTCGAACCCCGGCATTACCCCGAAGCGCGAATAATAGACCGAATGGCGAATCGCCTCGGGTGTGCCGCCATAGAGCCACACCTGATTGTTGAGCGCAGGCGCACCGATGAAGTAGTCCCCGCTGCCGTCATCCATATGGCAGGATGCACAGTTATTGAGGTAGACCTCCTCGCCAGCGGCGGCCAGGTCACTGTCATGGTCCGCGCCGGACAGCGACAGGACATGGTTCACGACCTGATCTATCTCGGTCTCGTCCAGCAGCCCGTCCTGCCCGAAGGCGGGCATGACCGAATAACGCGCATCCGGGTAATCTTCGTTGCGGATGCCCCAGGTCACGGTGGTCACGATATCGTCCATCGTGCCGCCCCAGAGCCAGTCGTCATCCAGCAAGTTGGGAAAGCCCGACGCCTGCACGCCTGCCCCGCCCGTGCCGTGGCACTGCGAACACTGCGCCCGGAAGACAGACCCGCCTGCATTGATTGCGAAGCGATGCAATTCTTCATTCTCGCGGATCTCGTCCAGGTCGGTTGATACCAGTTGCACAAAGAACTGTTCGTTGCGGGCCTCGAATTCGCTGATCTCGGTGGCGACATTGGCGCGCGAGGAATAGCCCAGAATGCCCGAGGTTGCCGACTGGATGCCGGGCCATGCCGGCATGGCGATCCAGTAGCCCACGGCCCAGATGATCGTGAGGATGAAGATCCAGACCCACCAGCGCGGCATCGGATTGTCGAATTCCTCGATCCCGTCCCAGCTATGGCCGGTCGTGGGCGGGTCCGCCCGCAGTTGCGCTGCCGTCTCGGGATATTGCCGCGACGGGGGGCTGACCCTGTTTTCCGGGGTCTTGTCTTTGGGGTCGACCATCAGCGGACCTCTTTCGGTTCAGTGTGACTC
>SKKS01000176.1 GCA_007123625.1 Paracoccaceae bacterium | reverse complement strand
GGCCACGCGCAGAAGCGCGCGGCGCGGCAGCGGGATGCGCGGCGGCGGGCGGCGCAGAAGCGTGGGCAGCGTGTCGGTGCCACCCGCCATCAGCCCGGCAATGCGGCGCCCGGCCTCGGACGCTGCCGCCACCCCGTTGCCATGCCAGCCGAGCGCCGCGTAAAGCCCCGCAGCGCCCGGCACCGGCCCGGCATAGGGCGCAAGCGATCCTGTCAGGCACACCAGCCCTGACCAGGCGCGTTCGGTTTCGGCATGCGCGAAGCGGGGAAACAGCGTGTCGAATTCGGCCCTTGCCTGCCGCGCGAACACCGCCAGCGCCTGCGGGCGGGCCGAGTACCCGCCGCGCGCGCCGAACAGGAACCGCCCGCAGGGCAGAAGCCGGAAATAATGCAGCAGCCGCCGCGTGTCATAGGCCATGGTCCGCGCGCTCCAGCCCTGCGAGTCCTGTTCGGCGGCGCTGAGCGGGCGGGTGACAAGGATGTTCGACAACACCGGAAGGATGCGCCCGTCCAGCCAGGGCGGCAGGCGTTCGTCGCTGTAGCCGTTGGTGGCGATCAGCACCTTATCTGTGATGAGTGTGCCTTGCGTGGTCTCCAGCCTCCAGGCGGTGCCCTGCGGCTCAAGCCGTTGCACGGCGCTTTGCCCGTACATGCGCAGGCCTGCGGCTTGCGCCGCCGTGGCCAGGCCAACGGCATATTTCATCGGCTGGATAGGAAAGCCCAGCGGCTCCAGCACGCCACCGGCAAAAGCCGGGCTGTATAGCCCGCGCGCGCGCAACGCTTCGGGCGTCAGCAGTGCGGCCCCAGGCGCCAGCGGCTCCACCTGCATCCGGCGCCACGCAACCGGGGAATGGGCCAGCGCCAGTTCGCCGTCGGGGCCGCGCTCGGCGTCGATGGCGTAGCGGTCAAGGTTTTCGGCCACGCGCGCGACTGATGCCGCCTGGAAAGCCGCGAAGTCGCGCGCGCCCGCAGCGCCCACGCGCGCGCGGATCGCCGCGTCGGACAGCTTGCTGCTGCCTGCGCAGACGAAGCCCCCGTTGCGCCCCGATGCCCCCCAACCCGGCTGTGCGGCGTCCAGCACCACCACGTCGGCGCCGTGCCGTTCGACCAGTTCCAGCGCCGCGTTGAGCCCCGCATAGCCCGCCCCGATGATTGCGACACCTGCGCGGGCGGCGCCGGTCAGCGGCGGGAAATCCGCCAGCGGGGCAGTCGCAGCGCGCCAGTGGCTGTCGGGCCAGCGCGCGGGATCATAGGCTTCGGTTTCATAGAGGCGCGACATGCGGCATAATCTCCGGGGCTGGCGGATCAGACGGAACGGCCTTGGCCCGTGGTATCCTAGAGCAGGAGCGGGGCAGGGGAAGCGCCGATGCCGGGGTTCTTGCGGTTGTCGCGGAGTCTTTTGCGCGGTGCGCGGTTGCGTCGGTCGGCCTGTCGGCGCATTCTGCCGCCCCCGGCCACGCACGGCAAGTAATGACTGGACACGTCCATGAGCAAACCCACGAAACCGACCTGGGTGATCGACAAGGAGCGCGCGCGCCGTGCGGCGGCGGCGGAAACGGTGTGGCTGTTCGGGCTGCATGCGGTGCGCGATGCGCTGCTCAACCCCGCCCGCAAGCGCTTGCGGCTGGTGGTGACGCGCAACGCTGCCGACAGGCTGGCCGATGCCATCGCGGCCAGCGGGATGGAGCCGGAGCTGTCGGACCCGCGGAAGTTTGCCGCGCCGCTGGACCTGGGGTCGGTGCATCAGGGCGCGGCGCTTGAGGTGCGCCCGCTGGACTGGGGCGCGCTGGACGCGTTGTGCGCCGCGGGGCCGGACGCGCGGGTGGTGTTGCTGGACCGGGTCAGCGATCCGCATAATGTCGGCGCCGTGCTGCGTTCGGCCGAGGTGTTCGGCGCCCGCGCGGTGATCGCCCCCGAGCGCCATGCAGCGCCCGAGACCGGCGCGCTGGCCAAGACCGCCAGCGGCGCGCTCGAGCGCCAGCCCTATCTGCGGGTGCGCAACCTTGCGGATGCGATGCTCCGGTTGCAGGCGATGGGATATGTGTTGATCGGGCTGGACAGCGCGGCGGAAAGTGACATCGACGAGGCGCTGGCCGCCATGCCCCGGGGGCCGGTCGGGCTGGTGCTGGGGGCCGAAGGGCCGGGCCTGCGCGAACGCACGCGCGAGGTCTGTGACATGCTGGTGCGGATCCCGGCGGCGGGAGCGTTCGGGTCGCTCAACGTGTCGAATGCGGCGGCGGTGGGGCTGTATGCGGTCACGCGCGCGCAGGGGGCGGGCGGTTCATAACCTGTTCACAGGTCTGCGAGAGCCCCTACAACTGTCTCGTTTCGCCCCTATCTCGGAGACAGGCGCGGATACGGAACATCTGCGTCTCATGTGTTACTGTCCCTCGTTCCGCAACTGCGCCCGGCGAATACTGCCGGGCGTTTTTTTCATGAAACCCTTTTTTCATGATCTGCGGTTGGTTTGCGGGCGATGATCGCGCGATTGCCGGACGCGGACGTCAGCGCTAGCGCGCGGATCCCCTTACGCCGC
>SKKS01000001.1 GCA_007123625.1 Paracoccaceae bacterium | reverse complement strand
CCACATTTCACCGAAGCAGCCGCTCGCATGGTCTGTAGCGCGCCACGTTTGACTTGCTCAACGGCGGCAGGTCACGCGCAATGCGTTCAGCCCAGGATCGACGTAGAGGGCGGTCAGCCGACCGATGCAGGCGCGGCAGTTCACTCGCGACATATGGCGGGAGCGGCCATTCCATCGCGACGCCAGAGCAGGTGACCTTGCCGCCCTCCCAGGCACAAGAGCCCACTTCGTAGTTTGCCTGCCCTTGGTAATGGTTGCTTTGTACTGTACCGCCGCGAGGCGCTCGGAGCCCATCGGCGACCTTCGGCCGGAGCGCAGCGAGATGAATCGCCTCGCAGGCGCAGCAGCAAGTTCGCCCCATTGACGCCATTTCGGGCATCCTAAGTCCTTCGAGGAAGATTGTTGTCGCATGCCGCGATCACCTTCCTGAACGGACAGGGATTCTGCGGGCGAGAGCCCCGACGGGGTGAAGGCCTGACGGGCAAAAGACCAGGTGGCCGTGCCGGCCGGAAGTCAGACCCGCTGAGCGGGAGAGCGCCGCCCGTCGGGAGGACCGGATCGCATCTGTCGCGACGCGGCCCGCCTCACTCCCTGATGGCGAGCTGCCCGTTCTGGAAGGTCGCGGAAAACCGTCCGTCGCGCGATCGCTGCTCGACGCGAAGATCCGGCCGCGCGACTGGTATCGCGATCCGGTCGAGGTCTTCCCCGCACTGGTGGCGCCGGAGCACCACGCCGACATGGACATCCGAAAGGCCCGCCTCAATCCCGATCACGGCGGAAAAATCGAGTGGCGCGTCGGCGCGAAACGCCTGCTTGGACGAGGCTACATCCTGCCGTGTGTCGCGCGGCATCTCGTAACTACCGGACAGCTGGAACCAGGCATGCCCGCCGCCGGGGCAATTCCCGAATTGCCTGTCACGCCCGGTGATCGTTCCCGTCCCCGTCACCACCCTGCCGCCGATCGCGCAGGTGGCTCTCTGCGACTTGAGGTTGCTGATCCGGTTCCACCGGGCGCTGCACTGAATGCGTCGCGCCCCCTCGGGCGCCTCCCAGCGCGCATCGGCGCCCACCGTTTGCCGGCAGCCGACATTCCGGTATGTTTCCGTCGTTTCGAAACTGCGCTCCACCCAGCTACGCGTGGTCCGCACTCCCCGGTGGCTCACCTCGATGTCGTAGCGATCCGGTGCGGCAAGCGCATTGACACGAAACTCGGCGTTCTTCTCGTCATTCCAACCGAATACCCACCATCCGCGTGGTTCGGCAAAATAGCTCGTCACGGTAATCGGGAAGGTACGCCGCGGATTGCAGGCCTCGTTGTCGACGCCAAGCCTCTCCTTGAGCTCCCGCGGCACCTGGACATGAATGCGGTCCTCGCGGATCGACAGGGCGCTGCCCGGGATCGTCACCCCGTCGACCGTGACCTCGGGCGGCTTTCTGTCGAGGCGCGGATCGGAGAGCAGGAAGCCGAGGATCTCGATATCGGCCGGGTTATCGCCCGCCTCGGGCGACAGGTCGCCGACCCGCGCGCCGTAGAAGACCGGGTAGCGCGCGACGAGGGGCAGCCGGTCGAGAAGCTGGTTCGCCGCCGCCTGCGTCTGGTAAATCGTCTCTTGGGCCCCCTCGATCGTGCCGTCGACGATCCCCTCGACGCTCGAGAGCTGCGCTTGCAGATTGGTGAACACGTTCTGCTCGACGAGGCTCAACCCCTCTATCGTCCGATCGAGACTGTTTGCATAAGCTTCTTCCAGCTGTTCGATCGTCTGCGTCAGGATGCCAGCGAGCAGCATTTGCTGCTGCGCCGCGGCGACATTGCCGAGCATGATGAGCGACGCGGCGCTTTGCTCGATATCGCTGACAAGGTCGCGCAAGCCGCCGATGAACTGGGCGATCGTTCCGGCGGCCAAGGTGCCGGTCACGACATCCGCCTGGGCCCTGGGCGGGGAGGATAAAGCCAAGAACAGCAAGACGACAAACGAGAAAACTCTCATCGCATTGGCTCCTTGAAAAAATGATAGAGCGAGAAATAATACCCGTCGCTACAACCCGACGCAGCAATTTGCCGCAGATTCCCTGTTTCTCCAAGCAGAATCTGCCCGGCGGCCTTCGCATCTCGCCCCACCGTAGCTGCGGCATGCCATGCACGGCAGCGGGCTCCCGTCCCGGGGCGCGCCCGCGCGCTTCCGAGCGGGGCTGCGCCCCGCACTCCGTGTGTCTCGAGGGCAGTCATTTTCACCCATGCACTCTGGACGATTGTTGTCGCCTGCCGCGATCGCCTTCCTGAACGGACAGGGATTTGCGGGCGAGAGCCCTGACAGGGGTGAAGGCCTGGCGGCAAAAGACCAGGTGGCCGTGCCGGCCGGAAGTAAGACCTGAACTGATGCGGTGGATGCCCCCACCCGCCGGCATCGTTTACCATGACGGTTCTATGTTCGCTTAGTGGAGGGCACATCGATGACATCAAAGATCAGTATTCTGGCGATCGACTTGGCAAAAGGCAGCTTTCAGGTCTGTGCCGTTGGGCCAGATGGGATGGTTGTTT
>SKKS01000163.1 GCA_007123625.1 Paracoccaceae bacterium | reverse complement strand
GCTGGACCTGCCCCCCGCCGATCCGATGCCCGAGCGGACGCAGAAGTATCTGGACCTGTGCACCGAGAAACTGGGGTTCGTGCCGAATGTGCTGCGCGCCTACAGCTTCGATGTCGCGAAATTCGATGCTTTTGTGGCCATGTACAACGACCTGATGCTGGGGCAGTCCGGCCTGACCAAGCTGGAGCGCGAGATGATCGCGGTTGTGGTGTCGTCCATCAACCGCTGCTGGTATTGTCAGGTTGCGCATGGCGCGGCCGTGCGCAACCTGTCGGGCGACCCGGCGTTGGGCGAGGCGATGGTCATGAACTATCGCGCCGCACCGCTGGACCCGCGTACCCGCGCCATGCTGGATTTCGCGGCGCTGGTGACAGAAGCCAGCGCGACGGTGTCCGAAACCGACCGCGACGCGCTGCGCGCCCACGGGTTCAACGACCGCGACATTTTCGACATCGCCGCCGTGGTGGGGTTCTTTTCGATGTCGAACCGCGTCGCCTCGGCCATCGGAATGGCGCCGAACGCCGATTACCATGCGATGGCACGCTGAACGCGCGCATAGCGGAAGCGCATTCAGCGCTGGATGCTTTCCAGATACGCCCCCAGCGCCACCACCCGCTCGGGCATCATGCGGCTGGCGCCGCGCCCAAGGTCCACAAGCATCAGCCGCCCGGTCATCATATGGCTCATGTCCGGCATCGCCACGTCATGCTGCACAAGCCCGCGCCCATAGCCGTCCAGCCGGTTCAGCACGGCGCGGCGCGGGAATTCCCCTTCGCGCGCCGCAATCCCGGTCAGGTCCGGCCCACCGGCCCCCCCGCGCCCACCGTCGCCGTGGCAGGCCGCGCAATTGGCGTCATACTGGCGCGCCCCGGCGGCCGGCCCGGCGAACGGGTTGCAAGCCGCCAGCGCGCCCAGTGCCGACAGCACCAGCGCGGTGCGGGCAAGGCGGACTGACAAGTTGGTTCGGGGTGTTGCTTTCGTGTTCATCCCGAGACCATGCCATGCACGCGCCTCCACGCCAAGTGTTTCAGCAATTGGGGATGTTCACCGCCAGCCCGCCCAGCGCGGTTTCCTTGTATTTCTCGGACATGTCGGCCCCGGTCTGGCGCATCGCTTCGATGCAGTTGTCCAGCGGCATGAAATGCGTGCCATCGCCGCGCAGCGCCAGACTGGCCGCCGATACCGCCTTGATCGCGCCAAGCCCGTTGCGTTCGATGCAGGGCACTTGCACCAATCCCTTCACAGGGTCGCAGGTCATACCGAGATGATGCTCCAGCGCGATTTCGGCGGCGTTCTCCACCTGCTCGGGCGTGCCGCCCAGCACCGCAGCCAGCCCCGCCGCTGCCATCGCAGCCGCTGCGCCCACTTCGGCCTGGCAGCCGCATTCGGCGCCCGAGATCGAGGCATTGTGTTTGATCAGCCCGCCGATCGCCGCCGCCGTCAACAGGAACGCGCCCACCCGCGCGGGGCTGGCGCCGGGGACATGATCCTGCCAGTAGCGGATGGTGGCCGGCACCACACCCGCCGCGCCGTTGGTGGGGGCGGTAACGACCTGCCCGCCGGCGGCGTTCTCCTCGTTCACGGCCATCGCATAGACGCCGATCCAGTCGTTGATCGTGTGCGGCGCGGAAATGTTCAGCCCGCGCTCGGCTTCAAGCGCCAGTCGGATGCGGTGGGCGCGGCGGCGCACCTGCAGCCCCCCGGGCAAGGTCCCATCGGTCGCAAGGCCCCGGTCAATGCAGGCGTTCATCACCTCCCAGATGCGCGCAATCCCTTGATCAAGCACGTGCGGCGTGCGCAGGGTCAGCTCATTGGCGCGTTTCATCGCGGCAATGCTCAGCCCACTCTGGCGCGCCATGTCCAGCATCTGGGCCGCAGTCGCGAATGGATAGGGCAGATTGGCCGCAGTCGCAGGCGGAGGAGCGCGCAGTTCAGCCTCGGTCACCACAAAGCCACCACCGATGGAATAATAGGTCTCGGCCACGATGACATCACCCTGCGCATCGGTGGCACGCAGCACCAGCCCGTTCGCGTGGCCCGGCAGCGGCGGGCCATAGTCGAACTGAAGGTCGCGCGCGGGATCGAAACGCAAGGAGCCCAGCCCCGGGGCGACGATCTGCCCGGTGCGCGCGATCTCGGCCAGTGTGGCCTCGGCGCGGGCGGCGTCATAGTCTTCGGGGCGGAACCCCGCCAGTCCCAGGATCACTGCGCGGTCGGTAGCATGCCCCACACCGGTAAAGGCCAGCGAGCCATGCAGCGCCGCACGCAGCCCTGCCACGCGGAACGGCTGACCGCGCAGCCGGTCCAGAAACCGCGCCGCCGCCACCATCGGCCCCATCGTGTGCGAGGACGACGGCCCGATCCCCACCTTGAACATGTCGAATACCGAAAGGAACATGCGCCGCTCCGCTGCCGTGACTTACGCCCCGCATAGGCGACATGCCCCGCCCCGTCATGGCCGAAGGCGACACGCTGCGGCGCAAAACGGACAGCGCAGCCCGCCAGACGCCCCTGCCCACCTTTTGTGTCCCGGCCTGCCCCGGCACCGGG
>SKKS01000072.1 GCA_007123625.1 Paracoccaceae bacterium | reverse complement strand
TGATCGCGCAGATGCGCGATGCGCGTCTCATCCGGGTCCCAGCCGATGATCGACACGTCTTCGCGTGCCAGCAGGCGATCCAACAGATGGCTACCGATGAACCCCGCACATCCTGTCACCAGAACGCGCATTCAGGCCCCCGGTTCCTGCTCGAACGGCGCAGTGAGCCGTGACCACAGGCTCGGTCGGCGATTGCGCCAGAGCGCCCGGTCTATGAAGGCCGCACCAGCGGCCACATCCGGCACCAGCCCGACCTCGGCCATCGGCAGACCCGCAATCAGCCGCTCGACTGTGCCCGTCGGATCGGCAAGCAGCGCGTCATATGTGACATGCTGGCTGCCCGGGTCGACGCGCAGGCGGTCGATCTGTGTCATGTAATACCTGTAAAGTCGGCGGCCGCGCCGCACGGTGAATTTCCGGTGATAGTACCCTGACTTGCGGATTGACGCCAGTACTTCGCGCCGGTTTCTGGACACAGTGATCACGTGTATCTGGCGCCCCAGGTCACGCAAGAACCGCGCATATAACGCAAAGAGCGGCACCAGCCGCGGGTCCTTCAGCCCGAAGATAGGCAAGTCGCCGAAGCGTGCCTCGAACTCGGCTTCCATGCGCTTTACAATCGCAATGACATCGGGTCGGTCGACCCAGCCCTCTGGCAGCGGCAGGTCGGTGCTCCAGCTCATGCCGAACAGGGCCAGAATCTCGGTGTTCAGGTCCGACAGCGCCGCGTCCTCGTGATTGCCTTTCGGGTTCTGCCAGTCGCGCGGCTTCAGCCCGTCGCCAAAAGGAAGGCCAGCAGCGGCCAGCGCGCCGGACACGGCCGAGGTGCCAGAGCGCGCGATACCACAGACAAGCACCGCGTGTTTCATGCCCGCTCTGTCAGATGCTGTGCGAGGCGCATGGCCAGTTGCAAGATTATGCCGGTCACCATCGCACTGCCACCGCGCGGGATCACTGACCCGCCGCAAATATAGAGGTTTTCCACGCTATGCACCCGCAGATCGCCATCCACCACGCTGTGCCGCGGATCTGTTCCGGCGATGGTACCCCCCATAGGATGCGTATTGCGATGGATTTCGGGATCGTCGGGGTCAGGTGCGCCCACCGGCACAGGAAGGGCGCACCCAGCGGCACCGAGAGCGGTGATCGCAAGCTCTGCCAGACGCTGGATGGTCCGCAATTCCGGCCCGCACATGCGCCAATGCACCACCGCTTCCGGCCAGTCCAGGGCATCGCGGCGCAATCCGGGCCGGATACGGGCATCGGCGCGCGGCACCTGCTCGACGAAGTGACGCAGGACCATTGCCCGCGGCATCGCAAGATCGCCAAGCATTGGTGTCAGCGCCGGGTTTTGCCAGCGCCATGGTCTGGCGGGTGCAGCGCGCCGCACACTGCCGCTCATAAGCGGATGTCGGCGCCAGACCGGGGCCAACCACGTCACGCCATTGAGCAAACCCTCGGCCCGGCGCAGGTCAGCACCCGGATCTAGCCCGTCGAACTGCGCTGGTTTGGTGCGGGTAGGCCGCGCAGTGCTTGTCTCACGGCGCCGAAGCGGATCCGCGCGCCGCCACAAAAGCTGCCACAGCTCCCGGCCTCCGGCGTCAAGGGGCAGCGCATGCGCCTCGGTCATGGAGCGCAACTCTCGGCCCGGCAGCACAAACCCGTGCAGGGCCAGGAAATGGCTGTGCAGATAGCGCCCAAGGGCTGGCCATCGACGCAAGCTGATGTCGGGGCCACCGGGAAAGCCTTGCATCATCAGCATGGCATTATCCAGCCCCGCACATAGTACGACCCGGCGCGCAGCAACCCGCAGCCTGCAATCCCGGCCCGATGCCAGCAGCGCGCCTACCACCTTCCCCGCACAGCCATCACCCAGCAAGCCGACGCAGCGCGCATTTGTCAGGACCCGCGTGCCCGAGTGCGCAAGTCGTTGTCGCATGGCGGCGAGCCCACGACCGGTATCTGCGCGCAGGTAGCGGCGTGTCCTGAACGGGTCTGACCGCGTGCCCAGCAATCGGATCGGTTCGCGTATCCGCGCGGCGACGTCGAACGCGCCCGGGGGCAGGTGCAACAAAGCCTCGACATCGTCGGTCCGGGCGCTGAGTGCCGCCGCATCGAAAGGCCAGTCCAGCAGGTCTTCGGAAGCGCCCTCAAAGTCTCTGACCCGGCGTGGCTGGAAATCCTCTGCCTGAGCGAGGGCACAATTGCCGCCCCATTCGGTGAGCCCGCCACCGATGGCGCGGCGGCGCCCCGAGATATCGAACGGATGCGCGCCGGCCTGCGAAAACCCCTCGCAGAACGGGCCGTTTCGCGTTGTGTCGTCACCGGCCTCGGCAAGCAAAACGTCGATACCGGCGTCCTCCAGCGCCATGCTCAACGCAAGGCCGCCCGCACCACCACCGATCACCAGCACATCGGTGTTCAATTCAGTGCCATCATCCATTTGCCGGGCGTCGATCCACATGGTGTTTTATTTCGCAGGTCACACCCTGAGGCAAGAGCAAGTGGATCTAAGAAAGTGGCCGCGCAACGACGGCACATCATGCCGGA
>SKKS01000146.1 GCA_007123625.1 Paracoccaceae bacterium | reverse complement strand
TGCGGCGCGCGCTGCGGCGGCACCACGTTGATGAAATCCCAGCGGTCGGTCACATCGCCGTCCGGCGTGGCATAGGTCGCGGTCTTGGCGCCGGGGTCGATGGCTTTCAGGACATGGTTGTAGCGATAGGTGATGTCGCGCTCGTCCATGATCTGGCGCACCCGGTGGTGGATCACCGGCACGCCGAACAGGTTCGGCGCCTGCGCGTTATAGACGAATTCGCAGCGCCCGCGATTGCCTTTGGTCGTGGCGATGTCCTCGGCCAGGAAGCAGATCTTGACCGGCGCACCGGCGCATTTCATCTCGGTCGCGGGGCGTCCGAACATGCCCACGCCGCCGCGGTCGGTAAAGCGGTCCAGTGCGCGCCAGCTGGTTTCGGCATACTCGGGGCCCGCGTAATGGGCGGAAACCCCGTGTTCCGGCCCCACCAGCGACAGATCGAACCCTTCGATTGCGTCCCAGTCCAGCACCAGCCCGGTCGACACAATCAGGTAATCATACTCCAGCCGCTGCCCGCCCGTGGTGGTGACCACGTTGGTTTCGGGATCGATCCCGGCGGCATGTTCCTGCACCCAGGTCACCCCGCGCGGCAGCCAGTCGCCGGTGCCGCTGATGGCATAGCTGGCCGGGCGCAGCCCGGCAGCGATCAGGGTAAAGCCCGGCTGATACCAATGTTCGCGGCGTTCGTCGACGATGGTGATCTGCGCGCCGTCGAGCCGCTCCAGCAGTCGGTTTGCAATGGCCGCGCCGCCGGCCCCCGCACCCAGAATGACGATGCGGGCCCGCGTGGACACACGCCGCGCGCGCGCTGCACCGGTCCCTGCGGCCAGCGCAAGCCCCCCTGCTGCAAGCCCCATGAAGGCCCGTCGTGAGGCTGCCAGTTTCGTGAAATCGCGCATGCGGTCCTCCATCCCCGAATCGATCCAGAAAAACATGTTTCCACATTCTGTTATTCGAATGCTTCTTTCCTTGATCTGGATCAACTCTGTGTGCAGCACTGCGACAACATGGCATACTTCGGCATACTGCCCGCCGTTCCGGGCGGCGATCCTGTTCGCTCTGGGCGATTGCGGGCAGAGTGCGGGCAGACACGGCAAACGGGCGCGATTTGATTTCGATCAAAGCGCGCGGGGGCAAATTCCTTACTGTTTGATCCATCTTTTCCGCACCCTGCCCGGAGGCCGTCATGCGCCTGACCACCCGCACCAACCTTGCCTTGCGCACTCTGATGTTCTGTGCCGTCAACGATGGCAAGATCGTCCGCAAGCAGGATGTGGCCGTCGCCGTGAACGCGTCGGAAAACCATCTGGCGCAGGTTGTGAACAGGCTGGCACAGACAGGGTTCATCACCACGCTGCGCGGACGGCACGGGGGGTTTCATCTGGCCCGCCCGGCCGCCACCGTCAGCATTGGCGAGGTGTTTCGCGCCTTCGAGGCCGGTCTGCCCTTCATCGAGTGTTTCGGCGATGCCAATACCTGCCCGCTGCGGCCCGCCTGTCGGATGCGCCGTCATCTGGAACGCGCGGTCGAGGCATTCTACATCACGCTCGACCCGTTGACGCTGGCGGACCTGACCGAGTGCAATGCCGGGCTCGATGCGATTCTTGCGCTGGACAGCGCGCGCGCCCGGACAAGTTGTCGCCTGCCCGAAAACGCATAGCCGCAAACGCCTGAAACAGAACGCCGCATCTGGAACGCCTTCGCCGTCCGAAACAGCGCGGGCGCGCCATGCTCAGGCATCGCCATCCAGCATCCGACCCACCATTTCGCCCATGTCCCGGCTGAGATTGGGATGCGCGCGAATGCGCTCCAGCTCCGCACGCACCAGGGCCTGCCGGGCGGCATCATACCGGCGCCAGGTCTCGAACGCCGTCGATTGCCGGGCCGCCGCCTGCGGGTTCAGGGAATCCAGCCGGATCAGCCAATCCGCCATGAACCGATACCCCGCGCCCGAAGCATGGTGAAACCCCGCCGGGTTCATGGCCAGCGCGCCCACCACAGCGCGGAAGCGGTTGGGGTTCCTGGGGTCGAAATCCGGGTGCGCCGCCAGTTCCGTGGCCAGCGCCGCGGCCTTGTCGGGCGCGGCGTGAATGATCTGCTGCGCGAACCACTTGTCCAGCACCAGCCGGTCGCTGCGCCAGCGACGATAGAACGCTGCGGTTTCGTCCTGCCCCGCCCCCACGGCCAGCAACGCGCCCCAGGCGCCCAGGGATTCGGTCATGTTGTCGGCGGCGGAAAACAGCGCCTGCGCCTTCGCCCCACCGTCCAGACGCGTCAGCAGCGACAGCGCGCGCAGGCGCAGCGCCCGGCGCCCGGCGGCGGTTGCATCGGGGCTGTAGGGGCCGGGGGTGCCCATGCCGTTGAACACCTCGGCCAGCGGCGCAGCCAGTGCCTCGGCCATGGCCTGCATCAGACGCTCGCGCGCGTCCCGGATTGCCGCCGGGTCGGGGGTGTGCCCGGCCTCGGCCAGCGATTGCGCCAGTTCTTCCTGCCCCGGCAGGCCCAGCGCAAAGGCGCGGAATGCCGGGTCCAGCGATTCGTCGCGCAGCAGCC
>SKKS01000118.1 GCA_007123625.1 Paracoccaceae bacterium | reverse complement strand
GGCTGAAATGAACGGAAGATATACGTCTCTGCGCCAGGGAAAGGCCGCTCTTCACGTGGATCTTCTCATTCTTCCGGTTGAAATTTTGCGCGCGAAAATATATGCGTTTTCTGAGCCAAATTTGTATCTGGCCGATAGGTGAAGGACAGCATCTTGTGACCGGGCAGAAAATTCGAAACATGGAAGAGTTCGCGGCCGTAAGCGGCATCTCGCGTCCGACCATTTCAAAGTACTTTCAGGATCCTGATAGCGTACGCACCTCGACCCGCGAACGGATCGAGACGGCATTGGAGCGCTATGACTTCCGCCCCAACATCTTTGCAATGAACCAGAATCGCAAGTTGACCAAGATAGTGGGCGTGGTTGTGCCGTACCTGGCAGATCCGTTCTTTGCCGAGATCGCCCGCAAGATTGAGCGGCGCTGCATCGACGCAGGCTTCTGGCCGATCCTGTTTTCGGCACATGGCGAGCAGAAGCTTGAGAACGCTATCCTCGAAAGTCTGCGGGTTCTCAAACCCGCGGGGGTCTTGCTGGCCCCTTTAGGGCGCGTGTCTGACCGCATGGCGATCGAACGCTTTTGCGCGGATGTGCCCACAGTGCTGTTTGACAGCAATATCGAAGGTGTGGGTAAGGTCTTCGTTGGTTCGGACAATCATGATTTCGTTACCCAGAGTGTGGAGTACCTGGTGCGCACCGGGTCGTCCCCGGTCCTGTTCGAGATGCGCAACCCCGCCAACCCGAACGCCAACAAACGCCGACTGGCTTACATCGCGAACATGGAGCGCCTGGGCCTGGAGCCCCATATCGTCAAGATCGACGGCGAGGGGTGGGATTTCGAACGCATCGGATATGAGGGTGGGCTGAAGGCTATAAAGGACAAGGCCTTTCCGACGAATACGATCTTGTGCAGCAATGACCGGCTGGCCGTCGGTTTCCTGACAGCCTGCTTCGAGGAAGGCCTGTCTGTGGGCTATGGCGGGAATCATGCGATGCGCGTGATGTCGCATGACGATCACCCCGTTTCGCGCTTCACCTGTCCGCCGCTGACGACGGTCGCGCATGATTACGATGCCGTGTCCAACAAGGCGGTCGAGGTGCTGTTTCATATGCTCGAGGATGGAGCGATGCCCGAGACCCGCGAGGAGTTCCTCTATCCGACCAAACTCGTACTCAGGAAATCGGCCTAAAGTTATCACGTGTGAAATTTATATTGACCGCGAGGCAATATTTCATCTAGAATTTTTCCTGCTCATATCGTTCAGGGAGGAATCAGATGAGACTCGGAAAGTCACTTGTGGCATCGACTGCGATTGCGCTGGTCGCGGCCTCGGGCGCATTTGCCCAGACACTCACCATCGCAACAGTCAACAACGGCGACATGATCCGCATGCAGGGTCTGAGCGGTGAGTTCACTGCCCAGACCGGGATCGAGCTTGAGTGGGTCATTCTGGAAGAAAACATCCTGCGTCAGCGTGTTACGCAGGACATCGCCACTAGCGGTGGACAGTTTGACATCATGACCATCGGCATGTACGAAGCCCCGATCTGGGCCGAGCGTGACTGGCTGGTGTCGCTTGACGGGCTGCCTGACGACTATGACATCGATGACATCCTGCCGGCCATGCGCGCGGGGCTTTCTTTCGAGGGCAGCCTTTATGCCGCGCCCTTCTATGGCGAAAGCTCCATGGTGATGTATCGCACCGACCTGATGGAAGCCGCAGGGATGGAAATGCCCGAGGAACCCACCTGGGACGACATTGCCGCCGCCGCAGCCGCGATGACAGATCGCGACAACAACATCAACGGGATCTGTCTGCGTGGACGCGCCGGATGGGGCGAGAACATGGCCTTCATCACCACTGTCGCCAATTCCTTTGGCGCGCGCTGGTTTGACGAAGACTGGAACGCCCAGCTTGACAGCCCCGAATGGTTGGAAGCTGTGACTTTCTACAACGATCTGCTTCAGAATTACGGTCCTCCGGGGGCTGCGAACAACGGTTTCAATGAAAACCTGACGCTGTTCCAGCAGGGGCGCTGCGGGATGTGGATTGACGCCACAGTGGCAGCGAGCTTCGTGACGAATCCCAACGACTCGACGGTGGCTGACAGCGTGGGTTTTGCGCTGGCACCCAACCGGGATGGGCTGGACAAGCGTGCAAACTGGCTGTGGGCCTGGGCGCTGGCCATCCCGGCCGGCACCCAGCAGGAAGAGGCCGCGATGGAATTCATCAACTGGGCGACATCGAAGGACTATCTTGAGTTGGTGGCCGAGCGTGAAGGCTGGGCGAACGTGCCTCCGGGCAGCCGCACCTCGCTTTATGAAAACCCGGAATATGCGCAGGTGCCCTTTGCCGACATGACCCTGCGGTCGATCAACGCGGCTGATCCGAACAATCCCACGGTGGACCCTGTGCCCTATGTCGGCATCCAGTTCGTGGCGATCCCGGAATGGGCGGGCATCGGCACCTCGGCCGGGCAGGAGTTTTCGGCCATGGTCGCCGGACAGCTGACCCCGGAACAGGCGCTGGAGCGAGCCCAGGCGCTCGTCACAGATGAAATGGAGGCGGCAGGCTACTGACCTGCCACGTCCGGGGGGCGGGTCAAACCCGCCCCTTTTTTTCATCCCCCTCGCACCCTCTTCCTGACCTTGGCAAGCCCGGCTTGCCCTGCTGAAAGGTCCGTGCCATGTCTACCAAGGCTTCGCGTTCTGCAGCACGGTTGATGCTGGCGCCTGCGGTTATCCTGCTTCTGGGCTGGATGCTGGTGCCACTGACCATGACGCTCATCTTCTCGTTCCAGCGCTACCTGCCGCTGCGCGGCGGCTTCCAAGGCTGGGTCGGGTTCGAAAACTACGTTCGGTTCGTGGGTTCAAGCGCCTTCTGGCCTGCCGTGCAATCGACCGTGATCATAGTCGGCGGCGTGCTGCTGATTACTGTCGTCCTTGGCATCCTGCTGGCGATCCTGCTGGATCAGCCGATGTGGGGTCAAGGCATGGTTCGTATTCTGGTGATCGCGCCCTTCTTCGTCATGCCGACTGTTTCGGGGCTGGTGTGGAAGAACATGTTCATGGACCCCAATAACGGGCTTCTGTCGCATCTGTGGCGCTTTTTCGGCGCCGATCCGGTGATATGGCTGTCCGATGCCTCGATGCTGTCGATCATCCTGATTGTATCCTGGCAATGGCTGCCCTTCGCCACACTGATCCTGCTGACGGCCATTCAGTCGCTCGACAGCGAACAACTGGAGGCCGCTGAAATGGACGGCGCCCCAGCGCTGTCGCGCTTCCGGCATATCATCCTGCCGCATTTGTCGCGCGCCATCACGATCGTGATCCTGATCCAGACGATCTTCCTGCTGGCGATCTTCGCCGAGATCTTCGTCACCACCCAGGGGTCATTCGGCACCCGCACGCTGACCTATCTGATCTTCCAGCGTGTGCTGGAAAGCCAGAATGTCGGCCTTGGCTCTGCCGGGGGGATTTATGCGGTCATCCTTGCCAATATCTTTGCGCTCTTCCTGATGCGCATCGTCGGCAAGAACCTGGACCGCTGAGGAGGGAACCATGGCACGTTCTGTCACGACACAACGCAAGACATTCAACACTTTCTTGGCCTGGGTGATCGGACTTCTGATCTTCTTTCCGATCCTGTGGACGGTCCTGACCAGTTTCAAGTCCGAGGCCCAGGCCATCGCCGACCCGCCAGTGTGGTTCTTCTTCGACTGGACGCTGGAAAACTACCGCGTGGTGCAGGAGCGCTCGAACTACAGCCGCTTCCTGTGGAATTCAATCATCATCGCGGGCGGCTCGACCGTGCTCGGCATGTTCATCGCGATTCCCGCGGCCTGGTCGATGGCGTTCGTGCCCTCGCGCCAGACCAAGAACATCCTGCTGTGGATGCTGTCCACCAAGATGCTACCAGCGGTTGGGGTGCTCTATCCGATCTACCTGATCTTCATCCAGATGGGCCTGCTGGACACTCGCGTCGGGCTGACCATCGTGCTGATGCTGATCAACCTGCCGATCATGGTCTGGATGCTCTACACCTATTTCAAGGAAATCCCTGGCGAGATCCTTGAAGCCGCGCGCATGGATGGCGCCGGCCTGCGCCAGGAGATTCTTTATGTTCTCACGCCGATGGCCATTCCGGGCATCGCCTCGACCATGCTTCTGAACATCATCCTGGCCTGGAACGAGGCCTTCTGGACGCTGAACCTGACCGCCGCACGCGCGGCCCCGCTGACGGCCTTCATCGCCAGTTATTCCAGCCCCGAAGGCCTTTTCTACGCGAAGCTTTCGGCGGCCTCGACCATGGCGATCGCGCCGATCCTGATCCTGGGCTGGTTCAGCCAGAAACAACTTGTGCGCGGCCTGACCTTTGGCGCCGTCAAATAAGGATAACCGACATGGGACAAATCGTTCTGGAACAGGTGACCAAGAGCTTCGGTGACGTGACGGTCATCACCCCGCTGGATCTGACCATTGATGATGGGGAATTCTGCGTCTTTGTCGGTCCATCGGGCTGCGGCAAGTCCACGCTTCTGCGCCTGATCGCCGGGTTGGAAGATGTCACTTCGGGCGAGATCCGGATTGACGGGCAGGGGGTTTCCACCATTCCCCCGGCCAAGCGCGGGCTGGCTATGGTCTTTCAGTCCTATGCGCTTTACCCGCATATGACCGTGCGCAAGAACATTGCCTTTCCACTGCGCATGGCGGGACTGGACCGCGCCGAACAGAATCGCCGGGTCGAGAAGGCCGCGGAAGTACTCAACCTCACCGATTACCTTGATCGACGTCCCGGCCAGCTTTCGGGTGGGCAGCGTCAGCGCGTTGCCATCGGCCGCGCGATCGTGCGTGAACCGGCGGCGTTTCTGTTCGACGAACCGCTCTCTAACCTGGATGCGGCGCTGCGCGTGGGCATGCGGCTGGAGATTTCAGAGCTGCACAACCGCCTCGGGACCACGATGATCTACGTGACCCATGACCAGGTCGAAGCCATGACAATGGCCGACAAGATCGTGGTGCTGCGCGCTGGTCATATCGAACAGGTGGGCAGCCCGCTGGAGCTGTATCGCGCCCCGCGCAACCTGTTCGTGGCAGGTTTCATCGGCTCGCCCAAAATGAACCTGATCGAAGGGGCCGAGGCCACGAAGCACGACGCCATGACCATCGGTATCCGCCCTGAACATATCAGCATTTCTGCTGATGAAGGCAGGTGGTCGGGCGTTGTCGGTGTCTCCGAACATCTGGGCTCCGACACCTTCTTCCATGTTCAGGATACCGGACTGGGCGACACGGTAACGGTGCGTGCTGAAGGCGACGTGAGCTTCAAGCATGGCGACCGCGTCTACCTGACCCCGCGCGATGACATGATCCATCGTTTTGATGCAAAGGGGCTGCGGATCGGATGACACGGCTGAACGGAAAAACCGCAATTATCACCGGCGCCGCGCGTGGCATCGGCCTTGCCTTTGCCGAGGCCTATGTCCGTGAAGGCGCGCAGGTTGCGCTGGCAGATATCGACATCGCCCGCGCGAGAGCCGAAGCCCAAAGACTGGGTGATGCGGCATTTGCGGTGGACATGGATGTGACCCGGCAGGACAGCATCGATGGTGCTGTTTCGCAAACCGTGGCGCATTTCGGCCAGATCGACATCCTGATCAACAACGCGGCCATCTTCACGGCGGCCCCCATCGCCGAGATCACGCGCGACGACTACGCGCGCTGCTTCGAGATCAATGTCACGGGTACGCTGTTCACCCTGCAGGCCGTGGCGAAGCACATGATCGCGCGAGGGCAAGGCGGCAAGATCATCAACATGGCCTCGCAGGCCGGGCGACGGGGCGAGGCGCTGGTGGCCGTTTACTGCGCCTCCAAGGCCGCGATCATCAGCCTGACGCAATCGGCCGGGCTGAACCTGATCCAGCACGGCATCAACGTGAACGCGATCTCGCCCGGTGTGGTGGATGGCGAACATTGGGACGGGGTGGATGCCTTCTTTGCGAAGTACGAGGGCAAGAAACCCGGTCAGAAAAAGCGCGAGGTCGGCGCGGGCGTGCCTTTCGGCAGGATGGGTGTGGCCAGCGATCTGACCGGGATGGCCGTGTTCCTGGCGTCCTCGGACGCCGATTACATCGTCGCGCAGACTTACAACGTGGATGGTGGCCAATGGATGAGTTGATCGCCCTGCAACGTGACACGCTTTCCCGTCTGCCGCAGAATATAGACAGGCCGCGCTATCGCCGTAGCGCGCTATCGCCCGGTATCGTACATATCGGGCTTGGCAATTTCCACCGCGCGCATCAGGCGTGGTACACACACCGGCTGATGCAGCAGGGCGAAGCGCTGGACTGGGCGATCATCGGCGCAGGCGTGCGCGCGGGCGATGCCGCCATGCGCGCGAAACTGCTGGCGCAGGATTGCCTGACAACGCTCATCGAACTTGATCCGCGCGGCAAGTCCGCCGAAGTCACGGGCGCCATGGTGGATTTTCTGCCCGTCACCGACGAGAACGCCGCGTTGGTCGCGCGCATGGCGCAGCCCGATATCCGCATTGTTTCGCTGACCGTGACCGAGGGCGGTTATTTCCTTGACCCCGACACGGGTGGTCTGGACCTGCACCATCCCGATATCCGCCATGATGGCGCCAATCCCACGACCCCGCGCACGGCCTTCGGGGCGATGGTTGCAGCGCTGCGCCTGCGCCGCGCGCAAGGGGCAGGACCGTTCACGGGGCTGTCTTGCGACAATCTGCAAGGCAATGGGGCGATCCTGCGTCAGACGGTTGTCGGGCTGGCGCGGCAGTCGGACCCGACCCTTGCCGACTGGATAGACGCCGAATGCAGCTTCCCCAACAGTATGGTCGACTGCATTGTCCCCGCCACCGGCCCGCGCGAAATCGCGATTGCGCAGGAATTTGGCTTGGCCGATGCCGCCCCCGTCACCCATGAGAGTTTTCGCCAATGGGTGATGGAGGATGATTTCTGCGCCGGCCGCCCGGATTGGGACCGCGCGGGGGCGGTGTTCACCCCAGAGGTGCACGCCTTCGAGGCCATGAAGCTCCGCATCCTGAATGGCGGGCATCAGGTAATCTGTGGCGCAGGCGAGCTGCTGGGTCTGGGCACGATTGCCGCGACCATGGCGCATGACGGGATTCGGGCAATGTTCCGCAAGATCGCGTGCGATGAGATCGCGCCGCATGTGCCCGCGCCGCCCGGGGCTTCGGTGCCAGACTATATCGATCTGATCGAGGGACGTTTTGCAAACCCCGAAATCCGGGACACCACCCGCCGCGTGGCCTTCGACGGGTCCAGCCGCCATGCCGGGTTCCTGCTGCCATCTATCCGCGATGGATTGGCAAAGGGCATGCCCGTTGACGGGCTGGCGCTGACCGCAGCCCTTTGGGCGCGCTATTGTCTGGGTCGGCGCGACGATGGCACTGTTATCGAGGCCAATGACCCGCTCTGGCCGGATTTGCAGGCGGCGGCAAAAGCAGCGCGATCCGACCCTGCAGCATGGCTGGAACGGGTACCGATCTACCGCGATGTGAAAGACGCGCCGCGCTTCGCTGACGCTTTTTGCCACTGGTATCGACTTTTGGCGGAAAGCGGCGTGAATGCCACCGTCGCGCGATTTGCGGAACGGCAGACAGTATGAGCTTTCTGGGTCTTGATCTGGGCACTTCGGGTCTGAAGGTGCTGCTGACCGATGACGAAGGTGAGGTCATCGGACAGGCAGATCACGCCTACCCTGTGTCGCACCCGCATGATGGCTGGTCGGAACAGGATCCGGCCGATTGGGTGGCCGCCTTGCAAAACGCCGTCGCGGCCCTGCGCGCCGTGCATCCGGAGTTTGACTATCTGCGCGGCATTGGCGTTTCGGGACAGATGCATGGCGCAACGCTGCTGGACAAGAGCGGCGCCGTGCTGCGCCCCTGCATCCTGTGGAACGACACCCGCAGCCATGCCCAGGCCGCCACGCTGGATGGGGACCCGACGTTCCGCCGGATCAGCGGCAATATCGTCTTTCCGGGCTTTACCGCGCCCAAGCTGCTTTGGCTGCGCGATCATGAGCCCGGTGTCTTTGCGCGCATTGCCAAAGTGCTGTTGCCCGCTGCCTTTCTGAACCAT
Source organism: Paracoccaceae bacterium (assembly GCA_007123625.1). Classification (GTDB taxonomy): domain Bacteria; phylum Pseudomonadota; class Alphaproteobacteria; order Rhodobacterales; family Rhodobacteraceae; genus Rhabdonatronobacter. The sequence continues at coordinate 1,834 of SKKS01000118.1, read as the reverse complement.
TATCTGACAGGGGACCCGGTCGGGGACATGTCCGATGCGTCGGGCACCTCCTGGCTGGATGTTCAGTCGCGGTGCTGGTCGGATGATCTGTTGGCGCGAAGCGGCATGGCGGTCGCACAGATGCCCCGGTTGGTCGAAGGTAGCGTGCCGGCAGGGCAGTTGCGCACTGAGCTTGCACGCGACTGGGGTCTTCGGCACACCGTCACCGTGGCGGGTGGCGCCGGGGACAATGCTGCAACCGCCTGCGGGCTGGGGCTGCTTGACGAAGGCGCGGGCGCCGTGTCGCTGGGCAGTTCGGGCGTGGTGATGGTTGCGCGTGGCGCGTGCACACCGGCGCCGCAGACCGCCGTGCATACATTCTGCCATGCCCTGCCGGGGCGCTGGTATCAGATGGGGGTCATGCTGGCCGCGGCCGACAACCTCAACTGGCTGGCAAAACTTGTCTCTATGCCCCCGCAGGCCCTGATCGCAGAGCTTGGTGACGTTCTTCGCCCTCCGGGGCCGGTCCGGTATCTGCCCTATCTGGCCGGGGAGCGCACACCCCACAACAACCCCCATCTGCGCGCCGGGTTCGCGGGTATCGGTGCCCGTTCCAGCAGGTGTGACATGACCCGCGCGGTGCTGGAAGGCGTGTGTTTCGGCTTGCGCGAAAATCTTGAGGCCCTGCGCGCCACCGGCGCCGCGCCCAAGCGGCTTCACGCCGTGGGCGGGGGCGCACGGTCGCCGTATTGGGTCAAGCTGCTGGCGACCGTGCTTGGTCTGCCGATCGATGTTTCAGCCGCGCAGGCTGGCCATGGCGCGGCTCTGGGCGCGGCGCGGCTGGCGCGACTTGCCGCAACACGCGCCACGGTCGCCGATGTCATAGTGCAACCGCACGACACGTACGAGGTGTTGCCAGCCGCCGAGCATGTTGCGGTGTTTGAAGAGGCCTTCACTGGCTTTCAGAACGCCGCGCGCGCCGCAGGCGATAGCGCCGCCAGTCTCCTTCCATCCGACTGAAGTGTACGGAGCACCCGTTGATAATGTCCAGGACCCTTGATCCCGTTTCGCCAGACCTGTTGGCGCGGCTCCTCGCTCTGCGCGGCACGGGGCGTAAGCTGATTGCCGTAGCAGGCGCGCCCGCCAGCGGAAAATCGTTCCTTGGCGGGGCCCTGTGCGATGCGCTGTGCCGCGATGGCCTGCGCGCCGAGCTGGTGCCGATGGATGGCTTTCATCTAGACAATCGCATCCTCGATGCGCGCGGCCTTCGGGCACGCAAGGGCGCACCAGAGACGTTTGATGTGGCGGGGTTCATCGCCCTGATCCAGCGGTTCCGCAGCGAAAGGGAAGTAGTTTATCCCATATTCGACCGCGCGCACGATCTGTCGATCGCCGGCGCGGGCGTTGTCGCGCCCTCCTGTGACATGGTCATCATCGAGGGGAATTACCTGCTCTTTGATGAACACCCGTGGGCGGCTCTGGCAGGTCTCTGGGATTTTTCGATCTGGCTGGACACACCGGAAGAAACGATCTTGCAGCGCTGCGTCGCGCGTTGGCTGGCGCATGGGTATGATCCCGAAGCGGCCCGGATACGCGCGGAACGCAACGACCTTGCCAATGCGCACCGCATCATCGCGGCACGATTACCCGCAGACGTGACACTCTCAGAAGCCGATTTGAAACGTGTTGAGTGAGTTCGGCGGTTTGTGATTCCGTTCGGTTGCAAAGCTGAACGGAGACCACGATGGCCTGGACCGAACTCACCCGCCGCCAGCATGACCGGGAAGGCGGACGATACGCAAGTGATCTGACCGATGCGGAATGGGCGGTGATCGAGGCGCTCATGCCGCCGCGC
>SKKS01000099.1 GCA_007123625.1 Paracoccaceae bacterium | reverse complement strand
CTGGGTGTCGGCGTGCAGGGGATCGGCGCCGCCGAGGGCGCGTATCAGCACGCCCTGGCCTTTGCCCGCGACCGCAGGCAGGGGCGCACGCCGCTGAGTGATGACGGCGCGATCATCGAACACGCCGACGTGCGCCGGATGCTCACCCGCATGAAGGCCGAGATCTTTGCGGTGCGGGGCATCGCGCTGATGAACGCGGTGGCGATCGACATGGCGCGCGCCACCGGCGGCGCCGACTGGGCCGCCCGTGCGGCGCTGCTGACGCCGATCACCAAGGCACATGGCACCGATATCGGGATCGAGGTCGCGAACATGGGCCTGCAGGTCCATGGCGGCATGGGCTTCATCGAGGAAACGGGCGCTGCGCAGTACCTGCGCGACGTGCGCGTGACCGCGATCTACGAGGGCACAAACGGCATTCAGGCGATGGACTTGGCGGGCCGCAAGATGATGGATGGCGGCGAGGCGGCGTTTCGCTTGTTGCAGGAAATCGAGGATGCCGCCGAAGCCGCGCGCGCCGCGCTGCCCGATCTGGCCGGTCCCGTCTGGGACGCCGCCGAAACCCTGCGCGAGGCGACCGAATGGCTGGTGGCGCAGGATGCGCCCGCCCGCAACGCCGGGGCGGTGCCGTATCTGCGCGCCTTTGCCCGCGTTCTGGGCGCGCATGTGCATCTGCTGGCGGCCACGCAGGGCGATGGCCCCCGCCGGACGCTGGCGGCGGTGTTCATCAGCCGCATACTGCCCGAACATGCCAGCCTTCTGGCCGAAGCGCGCGCAGGTGAGGCTGCGCTTTATGCACTCTCCGACGACGATCTGGCGGCGTGATGCGCGCCGCGCCCCCGGCGGACGACGGCGGCATCCGCTATCCGTTCCCCGAGCCGCCCGCCGAGGGCGAGGCCATCGAATTGGCCGAGGGTGTGCTCTGGCTGCGCCTGCCGCTGCCGATGAAACTGGACCATGTCAATGTCTATGCGCTGGATGAGGGCGACGGCTGGACCGTGTTCGATACCGGCTTCGATACCCGCCGCAGCCGCGCGATATGGGAACGCCTGCTGGCCGGGCCGCTGGCGGGGCGGCCTGTGCGCCGGGTGATCGCCAGCCACCACCACCCGGACCATATCGGCCTTGCGGGCTGGTTTCAGGGGCAGGGGGCAGAGCTGTGGACCACCCGCACCGCATGGCTGTTCGCGCGGATGCTGACGCTGGACGAGCAGCCCTTGCCGGTGGCGGAGTCGCTTGCGTTCTGGCGCGCGGCCGGGATGGACGCGGATGTGCTGGCGGCGCGCGCGCAGGAACGCCCGTTCAATTTCTGCGATATTGTGGCGCCGTTGCCGCTGGGATTCCGGCGCATCCGGCAGGGCGATGTGATCCGCGCGGGCGGGCGCGACTGGGACGTGCATGTGGGCCACGGCCACGCACCGGAACAGGCCACGCTGTGGTCGCGCGACTGCGACCTTGTGCTGGGGGCGGACCAGCTATTGCCCTCGATCTCGCCCAACCTCGGTGTTTATGCGACCGAGCCCGAGGCCGATCCGGTGGGCGACTGGCTGGACAGCTGCGCTTGGTTCCAGACCATTGCACGCGCCGATAACCTGGTGCTGCCGGGTCACAAGCTGCCGTTCACGGGCCTGCCGCTGCGGCTGCGCCAGAAGATCGACAACCATCTGGGCGCGCTGGGGCGGCTGGCGGACTTTCTCGCGCAGCCGTGCCGGGGCGGCGACTGCTTCGCGCCCCTGTTCCGGCGCGAGATCGGCGCGGGCGAATACGGGTTGGCGCTGGTGGAAACCATCGCGCACCTGAACCACCTGCACCAGACAGGGCGCGCCCGGCGCTGGATGGGCGATGACGGCGCCTGGCGCTGGCAGGCAATCCGCGACGACACGGCACCCGCCGGGCAGCGCGATCAAGGGTGACAGCCGCGCCAGGATCGGCTATCGATCTGCGCGACATATCACGACAGGAGGCCGGACATGGGCGAACACAAGCACGGTAGCATGGACATCACCACGCAGGAGAAGACCTTTGAAGGATTTCTGAGGTTCGTGGTCTGGGGCACGGTCATCTCGATCGGGATTCTGGTGTTCCTGGCGCTTGCGAACGCCTGAACATGACTGTGACAACCGCGGGTGCGTATCTGCCCGGCATGCGTGTTGTGCGGGCAGTTGTGCTGTCCATCACGGCGCTGCTGTTTCTGGCGGCCTGCGCCGGGCGCGGAGTCTGGGCGCCGGACGATGCGGTGGCCGCCGCGCGCTACGCCCACCCCGGTGGGCCGGAACTGGCGCTTGTCACGATCATGAACAACCGTACCGGGCGCGGCGATCACACCGCGCTGGTGATCAGCGGGGCCGAGCGGGTGCTGTTCGACCCGGCGGGCAGCTGGTATCATCGGCTGGCGCCCGAGCGCCATGACGTGCACCACGGGCTGAACCCGCAACTGCTTGCGATCTATGTGAACTATCACACGCGTGAAACCCACCATACGGTGGTCCAGCGCCTGCGCGTCACGCCCGAAGTGGCGCAGCTCGCTTTGCGACTGGCAGGCGAAAAGGGGCCGGTGGCCAACGCCTATT
>SKKS01000051.1 GCA_007123625.1 Paracoccaceae bacterium | reverse complement strand
GCACGCCGCCCGCCACATTCACAACGCCCCGCAACCGGTCCTTCGCCTTGGCGGCCAGCGTGAAGCTATAGACCGATCCGGCCATGTGCCCGATCAGCCGGACATCGCGCAGGTCAAGGATTTCAAGCAGATGCGCCAGATCGTCGGCCAGAACATCGGGCGCCGACGGCACATCGCAATCATAACCCGGCGCCGACCCGAACCAGGGCCGCTCCGGGGCAATCAGCCGCCAGTTCCGGGCATGCAGCCCCGCCAACAGCTCCGGCCCGAAGCCCAGACCGTCCAGCATCCCGTGCAGAAACACCACTGGCGCGCCGTCAGGCGGACCCAGAGAGCGGTACTGCATGATACGCCCATCGCGCAGCGTAAGGGTATGAAACGGCGCGGTTTCCTCGGCCATTCCGGCAGAAGCGGCATCCAGATGCGAGGCAAGGCTCAGTGTGAGCCGCACAAGCTGCGCCTGCGAGCGGGTCTGCGTTTTGCGCAGGGCGGACTTGAGCTGCGTGCGCAGCGTGGAAACCTGCCGGTTCCGCCCCTTTGCGATCTGCGCCAGCGTCTGCCCTTCGGCCAATCGCGCAACGATGTCGGTTTCGGTCGGCGACAGCGCGAAAGACCCCTGAAGCACGGCTTCCACCGCGTCGTTCCACCCGGTATCTGCCTGATCCAGAACCAGAAGATCCGCCTGATCCGTCTGTGAAAGCCGCTTTCCGATCATGAACACCGGCGCGCCTTCGTCGACGGGTTGCAGCATGACCACCAGTGGCAGGGCGCGCGCGCCATGTGCTCGCGCTTCGGCATCATTGCCCAGGCTGTTGAGTTCCGTATCAAGCCTGCGCCGCGAACCGGCATCCATGCTCAGCGACTGCGCCCCACTCTGGCGTGACAGTCCAAACAGGCGCAGCGCGGCGCTGTTGTACCAGACCACCTTGCCCCATGAATCCAGCACGATCTTGGGCAGCGTGGTGCGGTCTCCGCCAAGGCTCTGCGCCTCAAGCCGCCGGGCGGTGTCCAGCCGTTCAAACAGCCGCAACGAGGTATCCAGATACCGAATGGACTCGGACAGATCGAGCGTTACCGCGTCTTCGGGTTCACTCCCTTCCAGATCGTCGACCTGATCCAGCGCCTGTTCCAGACGGGTGCTCCAGGTATCGATCAGGTCATCATAATTGTCGGGGATAAGGGCGGTTTCATAGATTGTCTGCAGTAGTTCCAGATCAGCATTGAGCTTCGGCAACTGCGTCGAAGACCGGTCTTTCATACCGCCTCGCAATCATGGCCATTTGCCTGGCCTTGGGTGATCCCGGCGGCTACCGGCGGCATACCCAATTTGGGGTATGCGGGCCGGAACCGGAGAAAAAATTCATTGGGTTCCAGAACATTTCGAAAGATAGCAAGATTTCTCAATTGTGTGAAGTGGTCGTTCCCTTACCGTCAGGGGTGGGCACCAACGCCCAAGGTTTTTGCATGTTCATTTCCAGGAGGCGGGCCGGAGTCTGAGTTTCGGCCATCACCCTGAGCAAACCGTGACCCGTGTCGCTGGAGTGGCAGGCATGACTGCGCGCATTCTTGTCGACCTATGTTGGCAGGCGCGGATCCGGGAGGCGGGCGGCATTGGCGCGGTGCGCATGAAGCAGTGCGGTTGCGTGACGTGAAGAATAGGAAGGTTCGGACCATGAAGTCCCTGTTTAGATGCATTTGTCTTGTATTTTTAACAACTTTTCTTCCGCAAGACGCAGCCGCACAGCGGCTGGTCAACGGCACGCAGTTCGGGGGCTGGACCGTTTCGTGCGAGGCACTGGCCGTGAACGAGACCGTTTGCGTGCTGTCCCAGCGTCTGGTCCGGGCCGGGGATGGCGGATTGCTGGCGGACCTTCTGGCATTCATCAGCGCGGACGAACCGGCGGCATGGGTGGCGGCGCGGCTTCCCAACGGGGTGTTCTTTCCGTCGGGGTTCTCGCTTCGGGCGGATGATGCCGACACCGAATCAGAGCGAATCGTTTCCTTTGAATGGCAAAGCTGTTCGCCCGAAATCTGCGAGGCCCTTGTGCAGTTGTCGCCGGACACCGCACGCGATTTCGACGTTCTTGAAGATTGGGTCGCCGCCTATCGCCCGGCAATCGACGCCGACCCGCTGGTGTTCCGCATGGACCCGTCCGGGCTAGAAGAGGGGCTTTCGGCACTGGCCGGCGCTCTGGGCCACCCCGATCCGTTTTCCGCCGACCAATCCGTGACGGAGTGATCCGATGACAATTTTTCCCCGCTTCCCGGTTTGGTTTCGCAACGGCATGACCCACAGACCCGGTTATCGGCCCGGATATCGGGGATCGGTGGCCGCGATGGCGCTGATGGTAAGCGGTGTGCTGAACGGCACATCGGCGCGGAGCGATGTCGTCGCCGATGGCAATACCGCAACTTCGATCACCGGCGGGGCAGGGGGCGTTACCGACATTCATACCGGCACCATCCGGGCCGATCACGGGGTCAACAGCTTTTCGCGGTTTTCGACTGGCGCGGGAACGGTCACCAACCTGCATGCGCCGACGGGCACGCGCGGAACCGTGAACATCGTCAACG
>SKKS01000103.1 GCA_007123625.1 Paracoccaceae bacterium | reverse complement strand
GCTTCAAGCTCTGAACTGTGACCCGGCGCGGCCCCGGGTCGCGGTTCACACCGGCCCGCGCAGGCGCTAAAGCAGGCGTGCAACACCAGTTCACCGGAGCGCCTGCCCCATGTCCCCCCGCGTTATCGCCATACTTATCCTGCTCCTTGTGGCGGGCTTCATCGGCACAATGGCCAGCGTGCAGTATTTCGTCCGCGACCCGCTGCCGATCATCGGCGCCAACCAGATGCTGCACATGCGCACCCGCGCCATCGATCCGCCCATCGCGCTGCAGATCGCGGTCGACGGCGGCTACCGGGTGGATGTACAGTTCCAGCATCCGGGCCACGCCGCCCCGCCCGACGTGACACTGCGCCCCACCGACGGCGCGCCCATCCTGCTGGAAACCCAAAGCACCAGCGAAACGCACATGGTCGCCAACGGGCAACTGACCCGCCCCGGGCGCTGGGATCTGGTGGTGGGCGCGCCCGGAGTGCGCGAAACGTTCCAGTTTATCGTGCGCGAGTGATCCGGCGCGGCCTCTGCCGCGTACCCTCGTTACAACCCGCCAGCAACGGCCGCGCGAAATCTGCCTCGCGCGGCGGGTTTGTGCATGCATTCCCTTGCGCCCCCGGTGTGATTCGGTTTACCCCGGAATGGCTTTGGTTCAGGCGGCACACCGCCTGTTAAAGGGAACACGGTGCGGCCTGCGCCACATTCGGCAAGGGCCAAGTCCGCGACTGCCCCCGCAACTGTAAGCGGCGAGCAAGGCCGGAACATGCCACTGTGGCGCACGCCATGGGAAGGCCCGGCCAAGCGACGACCCGCGAGTCAGGAGACCTGCCAAGGTGATCACCCTTCCCGGGCGCGGGGCGCGCCATGGGTAACGGTCCGTCCGTAGTGGTGACGTTTCACCGTCTGCGGCGTCAGTGCGTCCGCAGGCATGGCACTGACCCGGCGGCGCCCCTGGCGGCGCGACCGCTCACGGATGACACAAAGACATGCTGAACCGATCCCTTGCGACCCTTCTGTCCGCCAGCGCGCTGGCGCTGTCCACCGCGCCTGCGCTTGCGCAACAGGCCATCGACCTGGATGAGGTCGTGTTCTTCTACAGCCTCAGCCCCACTGACAGCGCCAGCACCGGCGCGAACGTGACCGTCATCACCGAAGAGGACCTGCGCGAGGCGGGCGACCAGCAGCTTTCGCGCTATCTGTCGCGCCTGCCCGGCGTCAGCGTGGTCCAGACCGGCCCCATCGGCAGTGTATCGGACGTGCGTATACGGGGCGCGCATCCGCGCTATACTGCGGTCTACGTCGACGGCATCCGGGTGAATGATCCGTCCGCAGCCAACGCCGCCTTTGCCTTTGGCACCATGACCACCGGCGACATTGGCCGGATCGAGGTGCTGCGCGGCTCGCAATCGGCGCGCTTCGGGTCGGGCGCCGTGGGCGGGGTCATCAACATCACCAGCCGTCAGGCGACCGAGGAAGGCACCACAGGCCGCGCCTTTGTCGAAGCCGGCAGCTACCGCACGCTCAACACCGGCGTCGGCTTCACCACCGCCGCCGAACGGGGCGAGTTGAGCTTCAACCTGACCCGGTTCCAGACCCGCGGCTTTTCCGCATTTGACGAAAACGACGGCGGGGTGGACCCCGACGGCTTTGGCGCGACACGCCTGAGCGTCAGCGGGCGGCACCGCGTGACGGATGAACTGACCATCGGCGGCGCAGCCTTTGCGCAGCGGTCGCGTAGCGAATATGACGGGTTCGGCGCCGATGCCGACAACGCGGAGACGCGTCGCGAATTCGGCGTGCGGGCCTTTGCCGAATACGAACTGGGCGCGCATCGGCATGTGTTCGACATGACCCATTTCAACCTGAACCGGGTGGATGACTTCCTCAGCTGGACCGGCGACCGCCAGGTCGATGACTTCCGCGGTCGGCGCACCGGCGCAAGCTACATCGGCTCCAGCCCGCTGGGCGAAGCGTTCACGCTGAACTACGGCCTGGACTATGAGCGCGAGCAGGCAGCGATCGACCGTAACAGCGGCACCACGACCGAGCTGACAGTGCGCGAACGCCGATGGGGCGCCTTTGCCGAAGCGCTGTATGCGCCGACCGAAGGGCTGGATCTGTCCGCCATCGTGCGCCATGACCGCCATTCGGTGTTCGGCGGGCGCACCACGGGCCGGGTGGCGGCGGCTTGGACGGTCACGCCCGAACTGACCCTGCGCGGTGCGGCCTCGACCGGGTATCGCGTGCCGGATATCCCGCAACGCTTCGGCGCGTTCGGCAATCCCGCGCTACAGCCCGAGACCAGCCACAGCGCCGAAATCGGCGCCGACTATGCCTTTGCGAACGGCGCGCGGGTATCAGGGACACTGTTCCATCTGACCGCGCGGAATGAAATCACGTTTGATGCGAACTTCACGGCCCGTAACATCGTGGCCACCCGCCGCACCGGGTTTGAACTGGAAGTGACCGCTCCGCTGGGCGAAAACGTCGACCTTGGCGCGGGGTATACCTATACCAACGCCGTCATCACTGCCGGACCGGGCGATGGGGAGCGAATCGGGCGGGTGCCGCGGCATGACCT
>SKKS01000253.1 GCA_007123625.1 Paracoccaceae bacterium | reverse complement strand
TCGCTGCCAGGAGGAAGGGCGCGATGGACAGCAGTTGCATCACGGCAAAGCCTGCGGTGTCGACCGCCTGGCCGGGGGCTGTGAGCGCGAGGGTCGCAAGGATGGTCAGCACCGCCAGCCACGGCTTTTGCTGGCGCCAGATCTGCGCCGCTGCGGCGCGGGGCTGGAATGAGGCTGTTGCGTCTGTCATGGCGACATATCCGGTTTTGTGGTTGTTTCTGGGCAAAAAAACTCAGGTCGGCGTTGTCTGCAGGGATCGCGCGGGCGTGGCAACGCCTGCACAGCATTCTTCGGTCACGAAATCCAGCGTTCGGCGCAGGGCCGCGTAATCCGCGCGGTTCACGGTTTCGCGCCCGCGTCGTTGCTGCGTGACCAGTCCGGCTTGTACCAGCGCGGACAGGTGATGCGCCAGCGTCGAGGCGGGGAGGTCCAGCCGCGCGGCAATATCGCCGACAATCATGCCGTCTTCGCCTGCCTGCACAAGCAGCCGGAAGATCGACAGCCGCGCGTCATGGCCCAAAGCGGCCAGCGCCCGGGTCGCGGTGGAAAGCGGTGTGGCGGAATCATGGGTCATGCGGACCAATATAACCATAAAACCGGTATTGTAAATCTAAATCCTTCGCGACCCAAGCCGCCCCGCCCGCAGGCACCTCGCCGGTCAGTCACTGCACAGGTAAACTGCGCCGCCCACCACCACCACGCTTGCAGCGGCGCCCGCCAGCACGGCCGGAGTGCTCAGCGCCGTACCCAGAATCCCGGTCAGCGTACCGGTATTGCCCGAAAGGATCATTGCCCCCGAACTGTGCGTCACGGTCGAGATCGCCGACGACAGCAGCCCCGGTTGCCGGGCGCCCTCAGAGCTTTCGGCCATGCCCACCAGCGCCATCGCCTCTTGCCGCGTGCTGTTGACCAGAGCGCAGGTCTTCGACGGCTCCACGCAGCGGCCCAGACGGTCGCGCCGCCCGATTGCGGGGTGCGAGTGGCTGCGGGTCTCGGGGTTGTAGTTGGCGCAGAACACCGCGCGCTCGGCGGCGCTCAGGTCCGGGGTCAGATAGGTGATGACCACCGACGCCGGGCAGGCCTCGTCACGCCCGAACACGCGTTCACGCAGGCCCGCGCGGCCCGGGTCGGCGCTGTCATAGAAGATCGTTACCGCCTCGCCGTCGATCAGCGTGTCGCATTGGGTGGCTGTTGCGTGGAGCGGCGCGGCCAGGCAGATGCCCAGCAGCGCGGCCGCGAGTGCCGTTGAATGTGTCATGCTCTGCCTGCCTGCCTGACGGCGCTTTGCGGGGTGCTCCCCGTGGCCGCGTTGTTCTGCTCGATTCCGGTGTGGTCTTGCGTGCACAGCATCAAGCCGGGCCAGGGCGCCTGTCAAGCGCGCGGACGGGCAGGGGGCGCCGACACGCGCAGAGTTTACCGAAACGCTGCGGCGGGAGGGATGTGCCGACCTCGCGCAAGAAGCCCCCCGTCGCGCGCGTCAGCGCGCGCCCGGCCCAACACCGCAAGGCGCGGCTTGCCGCGCCGCGCGGGGGCGGGAGAACCGGTCAAGCCACTGTGCTCCCGGTCCGAAGTGCGGGGTTCGGGTGAGTTGTCCGGAAAGGCACGGGGTGGGGTCGTGGGCCCAGGACGCGGGCCGGGCCTCAGCCGCGCGCGCGGCGTCCGCCCCGGCGTCCGCTGCTGGTGGCGCTGGCCGCGCGCGAGGCGTCGGCGAAACTGGCGCCTTCCTTCACCGCGTCCAGCACCTTTGCCAGCCGGATCCACTCGGCCCCGTTGGCGTCGTGGTTCATCAGCAGGTTGGCGGCGCGGATGGCCTCCATTTCCACGGCGCGGACGGGGTTCATGATCGCGCTGGTCATGCCCGCGCCGATCGCCATCGGCAGAAACGCCGCGTTGATCCCGTGGCGGTTGGGCAGCCCGAAGCTGACGTTCGATGCGCCGCAGGTGGTGTTGACGCCCAGTTCCATCCGCAACCGCCGGACCAGCGCGAACACCTGCTGCCCGGCGCTGGCCATGGCGCCCACGGGCATCACCAGCGGGTCCACCACGATGTCATGCGCGGGGATGCCGAAGTCCGCAGCTCGCTGGACGATCTTCCGCGCCACCTCGAACCGCACATCGGGGTCTTCGGAAATGCCGGTGTCATCGTTAGAAATTGCGACCACGGGGACGTTGTATTTCTTGACCAGCGGCAGGATCGCTTCCAGCCGGTCTTCCTCGCCCGTGACCGAATTCAGCAGCGGGCGGCCGTTCGCGGCGGCCAGCCCGGCCTCGAGTGCTGCGGGAACCGAGCTGTCGATGCACAGCGGCACATCGACCAGCGCCTGCACCAGTTCGATCACCTTGCGCATCAGCGGCGGTTCGGTTTCGTTGGGGTTGGGGTTCGAGTTGTAGACCACGCCCGCGTTCACATCGAGCACCATCGCCCCGCAGGCGACCTGTTCCAGCGCGTCGCGCTCCACGGTCGAGAAATCGCCTGCCTCCAGCTCGGCGGCCAGCTTCTTGCGGCCGGTGGGGTTGATGCGCTCGCCGATCACGCAGAACGGTTCGTCAAAGCCGATGACGACGGTGCGGGTGG
>SKKS01000286.1 GCA_007123625.1 Paracoccaceae bacterium | reverse complement strand
TGGGGCAGAAAACGGATGGCACGGTCATGGGCGGGCGCCTGGGCGACACCCTTGATACCGACGAAGGCTATGCCGCGGCGCGTGTCTGCGGCCAGAACCTGCTTGGCGGCATCCGCCAGGCCGTTGGCAGCCTGGACCAGGTGCGCAGCATCGTGCGCACGCTCAATTTCGTGGTCTGCACCCCGGGGTTCACCGAGGTTCACAAGGTCTCCTCGGGGCTGAGCGACCTGCTGGTCGAGGTGTTCGGCCCCGAGCGCGGGCTTGGCGGTCGGGCCACCATCGGCGTGACCGCGCTGGCGCAGGGGCACTGCTTCGAGACCTGGGCCACGATCGAACTGCAATCCTGACCGGAGGAGGACCGACATGCTGGTGGACCGCGACAAGATCGAAGCCGCGATCGCGCCCCTGCGGGTGGCACGCTCGATGCCCGCCGACATCTATACCTCGCCCGACATCTTCGCGGCGGAACGCGAGAAGATATTCCTGCGCCACTGGTTCTTTCTGTGCCGCGAGGACCAGCTGCCGAACCCCGGAGACTATCGCACCTTCGACACCCAGGGCGGTCCGATCTTTCTGGTCCGGGGGCAGGACGGGGTGCTGCGCTGTTTCGCCAATTACTGCCGACATCGCGGGTCGCTGCTGGTCAAGGGCAGCGGCAACTGCGGGGCGCGGATCATGTGCCCCTATCATGCCTGGAGCTATTTCAGCGATGGCCGCCTGTACGGGTGCCCGGACATGCAGGACGCCGAAGGCTTCGACCGCAAGGAAAACGGGCTGGTGCCGCTGCGCATCGACAGCTGGGCGGGGTTCGTGTTCGTGAATTTCGCACAGGCCGGCCCGACGCTGCACGAGCAACTGGGCGACCTGCCCGAACGCTTCGCGTCACACCGCATGGACCGGATGCGCTGCACCTGGACCACCGAGATCGCTGCCGCGTGCAACTGGAAGCTGTTTCTGGAAAACGCCATGGAGACCTATCACACCGGGACGGTCCACCGCGATTCGATCGGGGCGCAGACCCAGCGTGCGATCCCCACGCGCGGCGACTGGCTGTGCATGCAGGTGCTCAGCCGCACCAGCATCGGCAGCCTCGACAGGTCGCGCGCCCCGTTCAACCCGATCCCCGGGCTGGACGACGACGCGCGCGAGGGGACGTATTTCGCGCTGCTCCATCCGCTGACGCAATTCGCCGTCGCGCAGGACTGCATGTGGTGGCTCAACGTCACGCCGCTGAGCGCAGATGCCTCCCGGATCGAGATCGGCGGCTGTTTCCCCGAGGATACCGTCGCGCTGCCGGACTTCGCCGAACGCGCCGCGCCCTATCAGGAACGCTGGCTGCGCGTGGCCCGCGAGGATATCGGCATCCTCGAAGACCAGCAGCGGGCGCTGACCTCGGCCCTGTTCCGACCGGGGCCGCTGTCGGGGCGCGACGACATGGTGCACGAAGCCGGGCGCTGGCATGTGGCAAGGCTGCTTGACTGAGCGCGTCCTGAACACTGCGCGCATGCCGCTCCTGGCATGCGCGCAGTGTTCAGCGTGACCTATTCAGTATCCCGCCTCTTTCTGGTGCCGGATTGCCAGAATTGTCACTGAATCTTCGTTGATATGGTATCGGACGACATAGCCGCTGTCACCAAAGTCGATAAGCCATTCCCGAAACTGCTCGGGAAGGTCCTCGAGCATCCGGCCGAGGCGGGGATGCGCGCCAAGTATCTTAACGCCCTGTCGGATCGCCTCACCGGCCCGAAGCGCGGCATCAGCGCGCTTCGGACGCAGGAAATCCCGCAGCCGCTGCAGATCCCGGACCGCCGCCGGGGCGAATATTACTTGCGGCATCCGGGGGCAGGCAGTTCGTGCTCGGTTCCCCAGCTCGCCAGCCACTGATCGACCTCTTCAGCGGTCGCGTGAAGGCCTGTCTCCTGAAATTCTTCCCACGCCTTGAGCGTCTCCAGACGCAGCGCCTCGCGCTTTTCTTCGCGCTCGACATACTGCGAAATGGCTTCGCGCATGATCCAGTGCGATGTGCGTTTCCGAGCTTCAGCAAGATGCTGGACACGCGCTTTCATGTCGTCGTCGAGCTTGACAGATGTTGCCGATGCCATGTAGCCCTCCGGATAAAAGGTAATACCTTGCGCTACCATATAGCGTTTGTATCGGCGCGTCCATCGCCTGTAACTCTGCAGCCGTTACTGGCGCCAGCCCGGCTTGCGACTTCGGCGCTTATACCCGCGAGCGCGCCACCTGACTCGAAAATGGTTCTTTGTGCGAACGGCGCGGTGTGATTCCATGTCTTCACCAAATGCGGGGGGTGGCATGGGCAAGGCACTCAAGATCAGGGACGAAACGTCAGCCGAGGCATCGCGGCGGGCGGCCCGGCAGGAGAAGGGCAGGCAAACGGCGGCGCGGATGTATGCGATTGCGCACGCGCTCGACGGGCTGAGCCGGGCAGAGGCCGCGCGGGCGGCGCTTTCCGCGGGCGCCGCGTGTGCTGCGCGGGGGGTGGTAGCGCCCGTGGGGGCGCGCGCACTGTGGCCCACTGCGGTCCGCCGGATTGGCGGCGTTTCTGGGTTGGTGG
>SKKS01000244.1 GCA_007123625.1 Paracoccaceae bacterium | reverse complement strand
GCATGGGCTGCCTCCTTCTGCTGTAGTGGCAATCGGGCATCGTCATCGGCACAGACCAGGCACTGGAAGCCACATATACAAGGGCCGTCGGAAATCTGGCAGGACAGTCGCTGAAAAGCACGGCTGTTCATCAAGTTTGCTTTCCACATGCGCCCGCCTTCATCAATCCAGACACAATGCGGTCAGCGCACGCGCGACAGGATCGTTCGGATGCGCGTTGTCCGTCCCGATTCCAGAAAACTATCTTCCCTCCGTTCGACGATCACCCGCTCGAAGATGTCGGGACCAGCCCGCAGAACCGTATCCTCGATTGACTTGAAATTACCGCGCTTCGTCTCTTGCAGGAACGCGTCCAGAACGGCTCCCTCCGGCAGTGCGCCGTTGACCAGGTCGATGCGTCTGCCCTCATATTCCGAGGCCGCGCCCCATGCCTCGCCGCCATGCAGAGCACCGATCCCGATGGTGTAGGGCAGGACATGCAGACAGGGTGGCCTTGACCATTGCCACGACCCGTCAACGCGATAGGTCAGAATGATCTCGCAACTGTAGTTTCCCGAGTCAGGCTCGCCGTCCACGGGCGAGCGATCCTGATGCCACTGCACATCCCGGGTTCCGCGATATTGGGCCAGAATTGGGACATCGCCGGCATCCGACGCGGTCGCGGCGTCGAGCGGTTGCGGTTGCGGTTGCGCGGCTACATCCTCCTGAGCGGTGGCAGAAACCGGAAAGCGATGCGTCGTCAACAATATCCCCCCCACCATCAGGTCAAGATGCACTGCGCCGATATCGCCTGTTCCGAAGAAGATGAGTGTGACGCTTTCACCGGGGGCAAGGTCCTGGACGCCCTCGCCGAAGGCAAAGCCGGTCCCGTGACCGCCGCTGGCCGGCACCCGTTCGGGCCGCACGCTGGGGCGCAAGCCTGCGAGCGTCGCGCCCGAGATATTGGTGATCTCTACCCGAAAGGTGGTGGTGTCAGCGCTGGTGCGCTCGGTTGCCAGCAAGCTCACCACCAGCGGCCCTGCTAGGGCGTCGGGTTCCACGGCCGGGGCGGGGATCGGGTCCGGCGTGGTGGGCAGGGTGGCAAGCGGCGGATCAGGTTCGGGCTCGGGGGCGGTGGCGGCGGCCAGCGGGTCGGGGTGATCCTGCCATGTCGGGCCGGGCGCAGGGGGATCGGGCTCTGGCGCTGCCACGGGCTGATCGCTGCAGGCGCTGGCCTGACGCGCCACAAGCGCGCGCGTGATTTCGGCCTCTGTCTGGGTGCGCAGCCGCTCGGACAGGATTTCTTGCAGCCTCTCGGGTGTCCGGTCTGCGCCTTGCAACCCTTCGGCGTCAAGCGCGGCTTCAAGCAGGGCATGAGCGCGCAGCGCCTGATAGGCGCGCTCGTTGCGCTCGCTCTCGGTCAGGGTGGGACGCCACCAGCGCGGTCCGGGCAAGGTGGCCTGGACATAGTTGCCCATGAAAGGCAGATGGTGCTCGAAGATGACGCGGGTTTCCTCGGTAGTCTGCCTTCTGAAACTGCGCAGGTCTTCGGGCCAGTATTCGGGCGAGAGGCGGGCGAGATCGGAATAGGCGCGATCGAACACTTCGGCATGTCGCCACTCCCACCGGTTCATGCCGAGAGCCTCGCCCACGCGCATCGCCGTCACCATCGCCCCGACGACCGGTCCGGCCAGCAGCGTCATGGCCTTGCCCTCGCCCCAGTCATAGGCGCGCGTCGCCGCCGAGAGGTAATTGCCCTCGCGCAGATCGATGGCGATCAACTCGGCGGTGATCGGATCAATCCAGGGCAGCGAGACGCTGCCTGCGCTCAGCACCTCAAGGAAGGCATTCGCGAACAGATAATCGTCGCCATAGGTGCGCACCAGCTCGCTGTACGGGGCATTCAGCGGCAGGCATTCGATCTGCGCGCCGGAGGGCGTTGCAACGGGAAATACGGCGAGCAGCACCAGAGCAGCACGCCACCGCCGCGCCGCCGCGCGGGTAAGGACGGGGCTCATGGGTTGGCCTCAGGCGCGTCGCGCTCGAGAAGGATGATGCTCTCTTCGCGGAACATGAACCCCTCATGTGCTACCCAATCCAAAGTCACCTGCACCAGAAAGCCGGATGAGAGTTCCCGCACCGATACCGTCAGCAGATTGGGCGTGCTCTGGAAATATTGCTCCAGCCAGGCCGCGATCCGGGCCGATAGCCCGGGGTCGTCAAGGTCGAACACCTGATCGGCGACATGCACACGTCGGGGCTGCGGATAGGTCATCGCGGCAAGGCGTCGGTCCGGACCAATATCGACCACGGCCATGTCGCAGGCCTCGAAGATCAGCCGCGCCTGACCTTCGGTATCTATCACGAAGCGGATGTTGCAGACCGACCCATGCGACAGGCTTTGGCCTTCGCCCATGCCCGTGGTGCGGATCTCGCGGGTTCCGGCAAAAAGTATCGGCTGGGGTGCGCTTACTGCATCCGCTTTTGCAGGCGGGGTGGCTATGGGCGGGGAGACTGCGGCTGGCGCAAGCGAAAGCCGGGACATCCAGCCGAATACCCCATCCGGGGCGCTGACGAAAGCCCAGTCGCCGTCAAAT
>SKKS01000221.1 GCA_007123625.1 Paracoccaceae bacterium | reverse complement strand
TGGGGGGCGCGCAGCCGCTCGCGGCCGTCATGGCCGGGGCCTGCTGCCTCGCGGTGGAATGCGACGAGACCCGCGCTGATTTCCGCATCCGCACGCGGTATTGCGACGCCAAGGCCCACAGTCTGGACGAGGCGCTGGCGCTGATCGACCAGTGGACTGCGGCAGGCGAGGCCAAGTCCGTCGCCCTGATCGGCAATGCCGCCGAGGTCTTCCCCGAACTCGTGCGCCGGATGCAGGCCGGAGGGCCGCGGCCCGACATGGTCACCGACCAGACCAGCGCGCATGATCCGATCCATGGCTATCTGCCGCTGGGCTGGTCCGTGGCGGACTGGCGCGCGAAACAGGAGACCGACCCCAAGGCCGTGGAAGCCGCCGCGCGGGCCAGCATGAAGACCCATGTCGCCGCGATGGTGGATTTCTGGAATGCCGGCGTGCCCACGCTGGATTACGGCAACAACATCCGCCAGGTCGCGCTGGAGGAGGGGCTTGAGAACGCCTTCGCCTTCCCCGGTTTCGTGCCGGCCTACATCCGCCCGCTGTTCTGCCGCGGGATCGGCCCGTTCCGCTGGTGCGCGCTTTCGGGCGACCCTGAGGATATCTACAAGACCGATCAGCGCATGAAGGAACTGTTCCCCGAGAACACCCATCTGCACACCTGGCTCGACATGGCGCGCGAGCGCATCGCCTTTCAGGGCCTGCCCGCGCGGATCATGTGGATCGGCCTCGGGGACCGGCACCGCGCCGGGCTTGCCATCAACGAGATGGTGCGCAACGGCGAGTTGAAGGCCCCGGTGGTGATCGGGCGCGATCATCTGGATTCAGGCTCGGTCGCCTCGCCCAACCGCGAGACCGAGGCGATGCTGGACGGCTCGGATGCCGTGTCGGACTGGCCGCTGCTGAACGCGCTTCTGAACACCGCCTCGGGTGCCACCTGGGTCAGCCTGCACCATGGCGGCGGTGTCGGCATGGGGTTCAGCCAGCATTCCGGCATGGTCATCGTCTGTGACGGCTCCGAAGATGCCGACCGCCGGCTTGAGCGCGTGCTGTGGAACGACCCGGCCACCGGCGTGATGCGCCACGCCGATGCGGGCTATGACATCGCGAAGGACTGCGCGCGCGAGCACGGCCTCAGGCTGCCCGGCATACTGGGTTGAGCAGCCCGGGGCTGGCCGCTCAACCCGCCTCGACAGCCAGCACCGCCAGGCAATCGCCCTGCCGGATCAGCCCGGGGAAATGCCGCGCGATCAGAAGGCCCGGGCGCTGCGCCACCACCAGCAGCGGCGCGGCCCCGGTGCGGTCCAGCGGCCAGATCCGCGCCAGCAGATCGCCCTTCGCCACGGCCTCGCCCAGATCGACCGCGGGTTCGATCAGCCCGTCCTGCGGCGCGGCATGGTAACAGGCATCGTCGGGCATGGTCAGAAAGCGGGTTTCGCCCGGTTCCGCCTCGCCTTGCAGGATCCCGGCATGGATCAGCACATTCCGCACGCCTGTCCGGGCGATCCGGGCCGAACGCGCCGTGACTGTCCCGCCGCCCCCAAGCTCGGTGGTGACAAACACCTTGCCCTGCGCCTCGACCGCGCTGTCATACATGCCCACCGCGTCGATCTCGCGCAGGATCACGGTGAAGGGTGCGCCGAAGGCCCGCGCGGCGGCAAGGCAGGCGGTCTGCTGGGCGGGGTCGTCCAGCTCGTGCCCGCAGGCGAAGGGCACGAAATCCAGCGTCTTGCCGCCCGAATGGAAATCCAGCACGACATCTGCCATCGGTACCAGAACCTGCTGGAAATAATCCGCGATCTTCTGCGTGACGGTACCGCGCGGATGGCCCGGAAAGGCGCGGTTCAGGTTCACCCCGTCGATGGGAGAGACCCGGCTGGCGGCGCGAAAGGCGGGCTGGTTCATGTAGGGCAGGATGATCACCCGCCCGGTGATCTGCGCGGGCTGCAGCTCATGGGCCAGCGCCTGCAGGGCCACCGGCCCCTCGTATTCGTCGCCGTGATTGGCACCGGTCAGCAGGGCGGTCGGCCCTGCGCCGTTGCGGATCACGGTGAGCGGGATCATCACCGCCCCCCAGGCGCTGTCATTGTTGGAATGTGGCAGGCGCAGGAAGCCGTGATGCACGCCGTCGGTATCGAAGGGGATGGTGGATCGGATGGGGTTTGCCGGCGTGGTCATGACTTGATCAGCATCCTGCGCGGGACGTTGCAGAAGACTTCCGGCTCGCCATCGGTGATGGCCAGTGACTCGGTGGTCTCGTAGCCCCAATTCTTCATCCAGAGCCCGGTCATGAAGTGAAAGCACATGCCGGGCTGCAAAACCGTCTTGTCGCCCCGGCGCAGCGACATGGTGCGCTCGCCCCAGTCCGGCGGGTAGCTCAGCCCGATGGAATAGCCGGTGCGGTTGTCCTTGGTGATCCCGTGGCGCTCCAGCACGTTGAAGAATGCGATGGCGATATCCTCGCAGGTGTTTCCGGCGCGGGCCTTTTCCAGCCCCGCATCCATCCCTTCCAGCACGGCCTTTTCGGCCTCGAGGATCTCGGCGGGCGGGGTGCCCAGGAAGATGGTGCGCGACAGCGGGCAGTGATAG
>SKKS01000346.1 GCA_007123625.1 Paracoccaceae bacterium | reverse complement strand
TTCGGCGGAATTCAGCATCGGGGACAGGTCGGCCTCTGCGATCAGCCGCGCATCGCCCTCCATATGCCCGCCATCGACATGGATCGGCAGGTCCGGGCCAAGGGCTGAACGCACGGCCACACCTTCTTCGGCCAGTGCCACGAAGAAGCGGCGCGCGCCCGCGCGCGCAAGGGCATGGGCCACATGGCCGGCACCAAGCCCATAGCCATTGGCCTTCACGGTCGCGGCCGTCTGCACCGCCGGGCCGCACAGCGCAGCCAGCGCGCGCCAGTTTGCCTGGATCGCCGCAAGATCGATATGCAGGTTTGCCTGAGCCATAAGGCGCAGATGCGGGTTTGTCAGGACAAGGTCAAGCCGGAAACGCGGGATACTTGCCACAAGTCTTGTGGCTCATTGGTTCAGAGAGGCGCGTATGGGACCCGGACACCGAAATTCTGGCGGCAATCGACGGGCGCGACCATTCGCCCACAGCAGTTGCGGCCCGGATAACCGACACCCAAAGGCAGGCCGCCGCGCAGTTGCAGCGCAGCGCCCCGACCGATCAGGGCGACAATGACCCTCTCAGAGGTGAAGGTGTCGCAGTCGCCTCACGATCGATGCGGCCTGACCCGTCTAGAGCGGCGAACTCCTCGCGATGAGACATCAGCGCGGGAGGGGCGGAGGCCATCAGCCGTTTCATCGCACCTGCGCGCGGGCGATACCCAAACCCGGCGGGGCGGCCCCTGATCAAGAGCCGCCCCGCGAAGATCAGGGTCTTCAGGCGCATAGCTGCACATGCCGACATCACAGGTTGCAACTCGGTCGCCATCTGGCAGCCGGTCATATCGCGATCACTGTCCAGCGGCCCTAGCGCGCCGGTTTGCGCCCGAAGGCCACCGCGAGGATAATGATGGCACCTGCGATCATCATCTGCTCACTGACATCGAGCCCCATGATGATCAGGCCGTTGTTGATCGTGCCGATCAGAAGCGCCCCGACAAATGTACCGATGATCGTGCCTTTGCCCCCGAATAGGCTCGTTCCGCCCAGGATGACGGCGGCGATGGCGGCCAGTTCCGCGCCTTCGCCGAAATTGTAGCGCGCCGTGCCCATCATCCCGGTCCAGAGCATCCCGGCCAAAGCAGCGCCGACACCCGTGATCAGGAAACAGTATACTTTCACCCGCTTGGTATTCACCCCCGAATAGCCCGCCGCGACACGGTTCCCCCCGGTCGCCAGAACCTGACGCCCGAATGCGGTATAGCGCAGAACGATATGCCCGACGATCGCCACAGCAACAGCCCAGAGAAACAGTGTCGGCACTGTGCCAAGCGTTCCTGGACCAAAGACTGTAAGGAAGGTGTCATTCCGCACTGGCACAGGGTTGGTATATGTAAGCCGCATGTCGATCCCGCGCACCAGCTGCATCATGCCCAATGTGACCAGAAACGACGGAATCGCCACGACGGTCACGAAAAACCCGTTCACAAGACCCACGATCAGGCCAGCACCCAGCCCCGCCAGCAGCCCACCGAAAAATCCATAGCCCGCCTGCATCGCCATCGCAGACACCAAGGCCGAAAGCGCGGCGGTCGATCCCACGGAGAGGTCAAGCTCGCCAGAGGAGATCACGAACGTCATGGCAATGGCGATGACTGCGATCATCGCGGTTGTGCGCGCGATGTTGAACAGATTCGAGACCGTCAGAAAGCCCTTGTCGCCTATCGTGATGGCAAAGAAAACCATGACGGCACCAAAGCAAATATAGACGATGTAGTCGCGCCAGTTCCAGTCGCTCAGGACCGAAACCTGTGACGGTGTCATTTTATCAACCTTGGACTGCATGGTGCAGAACCTCCTCTGTAGCTACCTGCTGACGCGACAATTCGCTTTTCAACTGGCCGTCATGAATAATGAGCAGCCTGTCCGCGACAGCCAGAAGCTCCTCAAACTCGGATGAAATGATCAGGACTGCTGTGCCGGCGTCGGCAATGTTGCGGATGGTCTGAACAAGATCCGCCTTCGCGCCGATATCGACACCGATCGTGGGTTCATCCAGGATCAGCAGCTTCGGTGCCCGTTCCAGCCATTTTGCCAGAACGATCTTTTGTTGATTGCCCCCCGAAAGCAGCCGCACTTCCTTTCCGGGTCCGTCCGTCTTGATGCGCAGCGCCGCAATGTGACGCTTGCAGGCGTCGCGGGCGGCAGCGTCGCGCACGAAGAAACCTTTGGCGAATTTCGCAAGATTGGGCAGGATCACATTCTCCTTCATGGAATGTTCCAGCAAAAGCCCCTGCGTGCGCCGGTCTTCAGGCACAAGCGCCGCACCGGCGGCAATGGCCTGTTGCACGGTGCGCACGGATTTGCCGTCAATCCTGACATCGCCGCTGACCCGCGCGCGCAACCCGAAGATGGCCTCTGCAATCTCGGTCCGCCCTGCCCCGGTCAGTCCCGCCAGGCCAACGATTTCCCCTTCGTTCAGCGAAAAGGTGATTCCCTCGATTGCCTTCCCGTCGCTCAGATCCTCGACCTCCAGCACGGGCTTGGGGTTGATCCTGGCAGGGCGTTCCTGCCATGTAAGACTGGCATTCCCGTCAGCCCCCAGCATCGCCCG
>SKKS01000177.1 GCA_007123625.1 Paracoccaceae bacterium | reverse complement strand
CGCATCCCGTGGCGGTGCTCCCCGCGACGGCGCCCCCCGTGACGATGCATCCCGAGGCGGCGCATCCCGTGGCGGTCCACCGACCGGGCGCCCCCCGCGCAAGCGCTGACGGACACGCAAGCGCGGAACGACGGCCAAGCGCAGACCGCCCGCCAAGCACAGAGCGAAATCCAAGCGCCGATTGACGCGCCCGCTTGCGCCGCATATGTCGGCGGGGCGCGGATGGCCGGATGGCCGCGTTCCCGCAAGCGGGTGCGAGGAAAGTCCGGACTCCATGAAGCAACGGTGCCGGGTAACGCCCGGCCGGGGCAACCCGAGGGAAAGCGCCACAGAGAACAGACCGCCATGCCTGCATGGTAAGGGTGAAACGGTGGGGTAAGAGCCCACCGCGGGACGGGCAACCGGACCGGCATGGCAAGCCCCACCGGGAGCAATGCCGAATAGGGACCTCGCGCGGGCTGATCCCATGTGGATATCGCCGCAGGGCCGCTTCAGCCCGAGGTCCGGGTAGGCAGCACGATCCTGTCGGTAACGGCAGGACCAGATGAATGGTCATCACCGGGGCAACCCGGAACAGAATCCGGCTTACAGGCCATCCGCGCAAATCGATCCCTTTGGCGGCAAGGGATCGTCAACCTTTGTCTGCCAGACAGGTCCGGCGCCAGAACAGGCGTCAGAACGGGCGGCAGGACGATGACTGAAGCTTATCCGGAAGCGGCTGCAAACCAGGTTCCCGCACCGTCGCAGGACATCTTGCGGCGCATGCTGGCGCCCAGGGTTGCCGAAAGCGATCCCAAGGGCGTGGATGTCGCAGCGCTGATGCGGCTGGCGCTGGGTCGGGCGGCGCGGGTCTGCGACGCGGTGCCGCTGGTCAGCGACCCGGTGCGCATGCATGCTGTCTCATATACCGAAGTGCTGGAACGGCCCGAACCCGGAATGTTCATCGCCATTGTCGAGAATGCGCGTGGCCGACCGGGGCTGTTGCTGTTCGACAGCGATCCCGCGCTTGCGGTGGTGGATTTCCAGACCCTTGGTCATGTCCCCGCCGAACCCGAGGGGCCGCGCAGGTTGACGCGCACGGGTGCCGCGCTGGTCGCGCCGTTGCTGGACCAGGTGCTGGCGGAATTCGATGCGGCTATTGTGGCGCACCCGGAGCTTGTCGGGTTGGCGGGGTTCCGAATTGCCTCGGTGCTGGACGATCACCGACCGGTCGCGCTGATCCTCGATGATGTGGGCTATACGTTGCTTGATACGCGCATCGTCGTCGGGGGCGCGCGCGCCGGGGCCTGGGTGCTTGCCGTGCCTGCGCGCCCTGCGCCGGACGTGGCGGCTCCGCCCGGCGACATCAGCACGCCCCCTGCCGACGGCGCGTCGGTCAGCGACTGGAACGCGCGGCTGCGCGGGACGGTCAGCGGTTGTCGCACCAACCTGCAGGCGGTGCTGGGCCGCATTCGGCTGCCCTTGTGCGACGCGTTGGAGCTTGCGCCCGGCATGCGTCTGGAACTGCCGTTGTCCGCGCTCGAATCGGTGCGGGTCGAAACGGAATGCGGCAAAGTCATTGCCACCGCGCGGCTGGGGCAGTCCCGGGGCATGCGGGCCTTGCGGCTGACATCGGACCCGGACGATTCGCCTGCAGCCGCGCAATATGCAGTTCCCCGCCTTGTACCGCCCGAGCACGACACGTCAGCGACTGCGCGCGCGAACACGGCCCAAGCGTCGTTTAGCCCGCCCGCGCCGGGTTCGAGCGCATTGCAACGACGGCGATAGGGGAGCCAACGCGCAACGAGACCGCCTGCCAGGGCTGCGACTGGAACGCGCGCGCGGGTAAGCGGGTGGGCGGGTGCGGTGGCCCCTCCGGAGCAGGGGCGCGCCATGCCCGCCCGCGCGCCCAACGCGCTGTCGCCTTTGTGCGGCTTGGCCGCGCCCCAGCTGCGCTTTCCCGGACCAGCCTTGCACCCGTTCAACGCAGACCGCGCTCGCCAAGGCCGTGCCCGTGTGGCCAACACAACCGGGGCCTTGGCGCCGCATGCACCCGACCGCCCCACAAGTGACCTGTAATCAGGGCGACGCGCTGGAAAATTGCCGCACGTGCTGTCACACTACTGTCATGCAGGCGCGCTATCCACGCGTCAACACAAGGGAAACAACCATGAAACCGCACACAGTATCGGTATTCGACCGCGATCTTGAAACCATCCGGCTGGCCGTGCTGTCCATGGGCGGACAACTGGAAACCGCGATCCTACATGCTGCGCAGGCGCTCGAATCCCGCGACGAGGAATTGGCCCGCCGGGTCGTCGAAGGCGACAAGGCCATCGATGCCGCCGAAGAGGCGATCAACGCGCAGGTGGTGCGCCTGCTCGCGCTGCGCCAGCCACAGGCCGATGACCTGCGCGCGGTGGTGTCGGTCATGAAAATGGTCGGCGAGCTGGAGCGCATCGGCGACTATGCCAAGAACATGGCCAAGCGCGTGCCCGTCCTGAGCGCGGCCACCGAGATAGAGGGCGCGCCCCGCGCACTGCGGCGGCAGGCGCGGCTGGTGGGGCAGATGCTCAAGGACATGCTCGACGCCTTCGCCCGGATGGACACCGACCTTGCG
>SKKS01000209.1 GCA_007123625.1 Paracoccaceae bacterium | reverse complement strand
GTTGTAAGCGGACCAGTTGGTTGTGCGGTAGCGGGCGGGCGTGGGCTTGCTCATGCTACCCGTCTAACCGCATGGATTCGTGATGTGAATCCTTCACAGCGAGCGTTCTGCAACAATGCCATGCAGACGGATGATGTCGACGAAAGCATATACCATGAAACTGGCCTTCGGTGCGCTTCTGGCGGCAATGGTCGTGTCCGGGCAGGTAGCGGCCGAAATCTGGGCGCTGGAGCGGCCCCTTCTGCGCACCGACGGCACCACCGAACAGGAAGCGCTGGACTATCAGCCGCTTGCTCAGGCCGCGCGCAACTGGAAGCTTTGCGTCCTGTATCCGCATCTCAAGGACCCGTATTGGCTGAGCGTGAACCACGGGATGGTCGAGGAAGCACGCCGACTGGGTGTATCCTTCACCCTTAACGAGGCTGACGGCTACCCCAATCGCGCCCGTCAGGCCGAACAGATCCGCGCCTGTGCCCGGTCGGATTTCGACGCGATCATTCTGGGCACCGTGTCTTATGACGGCCATACCGAAACCTTGCTTCAGGTTGCACAGAGCGTGCCAGTGATCGCAGTGGTCAACGACATAGATCCGCGCGGGATCACCGCAAAGGCCGCTGTGTCCTGGGTCGAGATGGGCGCCAGCGCCGGGCGCTTTCTGGCGGAACGCCACCCGGCCGACACCGAAGTTGTGCAAGTCGCCTGGTTTCCCGGTCCCTTTGGCGCCGGCTGGGTAAGTATCATCGAAGAAGGGTTTCTGGACGCCATCGCCGACAGCGCGGTCGAGGTTGCAGGCACCTACTATGGCGATACCGGTCGGCAGGATCAGATCCTTCTGGTCGAGCAGGCGCTCGCGGATCATCCCGGGATCGAATATATCGTCGGCAATGGCCCAAGCGCCGAGGTCGCCGTGTCGATCCTGCGCGCGCAGGAGCGTAGCGCCGAGATCGGGATCATTTCCACCTATCTCAGCCATGCGGTCTATCGCGGACTGCAACGCAGGCGCATTCTTGCGGCTCCAACCGATTTTCCCGTGCTGCAAGGTCGACTGGCCGTGGAGCTTGCTGTCCGCGCCCTGCAAGGAGAGCTTCCGATCACCGAAGCCGGCCCATCAATCGTGACCGTCACACCGCAAACGGTTGGGGCGGTCGGTAGCCTCATGTCCCTTGCCCCGGCCGATTTTGAAGCCGTGTTCGAGTTCGATGGGACCAGTCAGTAGCGGCTACCTATCTATTGGTCATGATCATACGGACCTTCGTGAAGGGCGCTCGCCGCGCCCAGGATTCAGCTTCGGCCCGCAATCAGGTGACCAAAGCATTCGCTGGGTGCCCCTTTTTGCTACTGACGACCGGCAACGCGAACGGTCTTGGTCGTGCCTTGGGCTTGGAAGCGGTTCATGAGTGAGCAGGCGAAGGCCTTGAGGCAACGCGGCTGTGCCTCGATCCGGCGTGCGCGTTGTATACTGTGCAGCGCTTTCAGAAGTAATCGATCCTTGACGACGACAAGCGCAAAACGCGCTACACCGATGATCCCAGCCCCGTAGTGCGCGCGGCGGCAAGCCCCCTTCACAGGGCGGCATCGAAAGGCTAGATCAGCGCCATGACACAGGTTCTCAATATCGTGGGCGGCGGCATGGCCGGGGCCGAAGCCGCCTGGCAGGCCGCCAACATGGGGGTCAATGTGGTGATCCACGAAATGCGCCCCCAGGTGGGCACTTTTGCGCATCGCACCGGCGATCTGGCGGAAATGGTCTGCTCGAACTCGTTCCGCTCGGACGATGACGAAAACAACGCCGTGGGATTGCTGCATTGGGAAATGCGCGCGGCGGGCGGATTGATCATGGAGATGGCCGATGCCCACGCGCTGCCCGCAGGCGGCGCGCTGGCGGTGGACCGCGATGCCTTTGCCGCCGGGGTCACGGCGCGATTGCGCGCGCATCCGCGGGTGCGCGTGGTGGCGCATGAACTGCGCGACCTGCCGGATAAGGGGCATTGGATCATCGCCACCGGGCCGCTGACCTCCGACGCACTGGCCGAGGCGATCCGCACGGCCACCGGCGCCGACCAGCTGGCGTTCTTTGACGCCATCGCGCCGATCGTGCATTTCGACACGGTGGATCTGTCCAAGGCGTGGTTCCAGTCGCGCTATGACAAGGGCGAGACCGAGGAACAGCGTACCGCCTACCTCAACTGTCCCATGGACCGCGAACAGTATGAGGCCTTCGTCGACGCGCTTCTGGCCGCCGACAAGACAGAATTCCGCGAGGGCGAGACCGCGCAATATTTCGACGGCTGCCTGCCGATCGAGGTCATGGCCGAACGCGGGCGCGAAACCTTGCGCCACGGACCGATGAAGCCTGTGGGCCTGACCAATCCCCATGCGCCGGATGTGAAGGCCCATGCGGTGGTACAGTTGCGCCGCGATAACGCACTGGGTACGCTTTACAATATCGTGGGCTTCCAGACCAAGATGAAATACGGCGCCCAGACGCAGGTATTCCGGATGATCCCGGGGCTGGAAGAGGCGCAATTCGCCCGTCTGGGCGGCATCCATCGCAATACCTTCATCAATTCGCCGACGCTTCTGGACCGCGAGTTACGCCTGCGTGCCCGCCCGAACATCCGCTTCGCGGGCCAGATCACCGGGGTCGAAGGGTATGTGGAAAGTGCGTCCATGGGCCTTCTGGCCGGGCGGCTGGCGGCGGCGGAACTGCTGGGCCAAACCCTGCCACCGCCGCCGCGCGAAACGGCGATCGGCGCGCTGGTCGCGCATATCACCGGCGATGCCGAGGCGAAGACCTTTCAGCCCATGAACGTGAACTTCGGCCTGTTCCCGCCGATCGATGCGCGCGGCGGGCGGCGCGGGCGCAAGGAGCGCTACAAGGCCTATACCGACCGCGCCAAGGACGCCTTCCGCGTGTGGCTTGCACACCAGGGTACTGCGGCGCCAGAACCTGAGGCAGCGCCGCCGGGGGGCCAGCCCCCCGTACCCCCCGGAGTATTTGCGGCAAGATGAAGGGCGCCGGGGACGGTACGGCGCGGGTCACCCGGTTTGCGCCATCGCCCACCGGGCCCTTGCACATCGGGCATGCGTTCTCGGCGCTGGTGGCGTGGGAACGCGCGCAAGCGGGGTGCTTTCTGTTGCGGATCGAGGATATCGACCGCACCCGTTGCCGCCCCGAATTCGAAACTGCGATCTTCAAGGACCTGCGCTGGCTGGGGCTGGCCTGGCCGGAGCCGGTGATGCGGCAATCCGAACGGATGGGAGCGTATGCGGCAGCGCTCGACCAACTGGCCGGGTTGGGGGTGCTTTATCCTTGCGGCTGTCGCCGGGCGGACATTCGCGCGGCACTGTCCGCGCCGCAGGAAGGGGCGGCAGTGATCGGTCCGGACGGGCTGGTCTATCCGGGCACCTGTCGCGGGAGAAGCATGGAAAGCGTCGGCCCGCAGGATGCGCTTCGGCTGGACATGGGCCGCGCGCTCGCGCTGGCCGGTATGGCGGAGTTCATGGAAACCGGCGCCGATTTCACCGGGGTTCACCGGCTGGACCCGGACTGGATGCAGGCACAGGTGGGCGATGTGGTGCTGGCCCGGCGCAATCTGGGCACCTCGTACCATCTGTCGGTCGTGGTGGATGATGCCGCGCAGGGAATCACCGAAGTGGTGCGCGGCGCCGACCTGTTCGCGGCCACGTTCATCCATGTGCTGTTGCAGCGCCTGCTGGACCTTCCGGGGCCGCGTTACCATCATCACCGCCTGATCCGCGACGACACCGGCAAGCGGTTGGCCAAGCGCGATGACGCGCGCGCCATCGCGCTTTACCGCGCCGAGGGCGCCAGCCCGGCGGATATCCGCGCGCTCGTCACTCTTCCATCGGGGTCATGATCTCGACCTCGTCGCTGTCGCGCAGGGCGGTATAGAAGCAGCTGCGCCGGTTGGTGTGGCAGGCGGGGCCGGTCTGTTCCACCAGCGCCAGCAGGCAGTCGCGGTCGCAGTCGATCCGGAGTTCCACCAGCCGCTGCACATGCCCCGAGCTTTCGCCCTTGACCCAGAACGCCGCGCGCGACCGCGACCAGTAGGTGACACATCCGGTTTCCAGCGTCTGCGCCACGGCATCGGCGTTCATCCACGCCACCATCAGCACCTCGCCGCTGGTGTGGTCTTGCGCGATGCAGGGGATCAGGCCCGTTTCGTCATAACGTAGGGATTGCGGATCGAAACGCATGCGTTATCTCCTGACCATGGGCGGGGATACCGCTTAGGCCAGGATTGCAGCAAGGGGAAGCCCGGTGACCGAAAACGCAGACCTGATCAAGCTCTATTCCGGGCGGATTCTGGCGCTTGCGGCGGATATTCCGCATCTGGGGCGCCTGAAGGCGCCACAAGCCAGCGTCAAGCGCCGGTCGCCGCTTTGTGGCTCCACGGTGACGGTTGATCTGGACATGGAGGACGGGCGCGTCGCGCGCTTCGGGCAGGAGGTGAAGGCCTGCGCGCTGGGACAGGCGGCGGCCGCAGTGCTGGGGGCGGCCGTGATCGGGCGCAGCCGGGCCGAGTTGGAAGCCGCGCGCGACGCCCTGCGCGCCATGCTCAAATCCGGCGGGCCGGTGCCCGGGGCGCCTTTTGGCGGGTTCGAGGTGCTGGAACCGGCGCGGGAGTATCGCAACCGCCATGCCTCGATCCTGCTGGCGGTGGAAGCCGCCGCCGAAGCCGCCGCCGAGGCCGAGGCGCAACAGCCAAGCTGACCGGGGAGCGAGTGCGGCAGGAACAGAACCGCCCTGACGGACACCGTAGCGGCAGCTTTTGCCGCTGTTCCGGATGACATGCGCCGATATGCGCACGCGGCGCGCGTCATCCGGGACCGCAGGGCGGACTCAGGCCGGGACGCCGCCCGAAATGCCGATACGGGCGCGCAGGGCGCGGAAGGCGACAAGGACCTGTTCGCGCATCCAGGCGGCCTGCAATGCGCGCATCTGACGCTCCAGGGTGCTGTGGTCGGTATAGGGCAAGTGCGGGAATTCGCTGCGGGGGATCATCTGGTTCGTCCGTATGAGGATGTCTTGGTTGCAGTGCACCTATGGACCCTGCCGCCGGCGTGCTACTGACGATTTGGAAGTGCCGCCATGCAGCCCGCGCAACCGTTCTGCGCGGGCATTGCTTCGTTAGCGCTAACTGATTATATCCCTGCCAGCCGGAGCTTGCTGAAAGGGCCAGCCAATGTCACTCGATTCCCGTATCGCCGCCGTCACCGACCGTATCCGCGACCGCTCGCAGGAAAGCCGCACGCGGTATCTGGAGCGGTTGCGCGCGGCGGCGGACGCCGGGCCGGTGCGCGCGCATCTGAGCTGTTCCAACCAGGCGCACGCCTATGCCGCGATGGAGCAGGACAAGGACGCGCTGGCCGACGCCCGCACACCGCATCTTGGCATCGTCACTGCGTATAACGACATGCTTTCGGCCCACCAGCCGTTCGAGCGTTATCCCGATCTGATCCGCGACGCCGCGCGCCACGCGGGCGCCACGGCGCAGGTTGCGGGCGGGGTTCCCGCCATGTGTGACGGGGTCACCCAGGGCCAGCCGGGGATGGAGTTGTCGCTGTTTTCGCGCGATGTGATCGCGCTGTCGGCAGGCGTTGCGATGAGCCACAATTGCTTCGATGCCGCGCTATGGCTGGGCGTGTGCGACAAGATCGTACCGGGGCTGGTGATCGCGGCAGCCAGTTTCGGGCATGTGCCTGCGGTGTTCGTGCCCGCAGGGCCCATGACCAGCGGCCTGCCCAACGACGAAAAGGCCAAGGTCCGCCAGCAATTCGCCACCGGCGAGGTGGGACGCGACGCCCTGATGAAGGCCGAGATGGAAAGCTACCACGGGCCGGGGACCTGCACCTTCTACGGCACTGCCAATACCAACCAGATGCTGATGGAGTTCATGGGCCTGCACCTGCCCGGCGCGGCCTTCGTCAACCCCGGCACGCCGCTGCGCGCGGCGCTGACTTCGGCCGCCGTGGAACGGGCGGCCCAGATCACGGCGCTGGGCAACGATTACCGCCCGGCGGGCGAGATCCTGGACGAGCGCGCGTTCGTCAACGGGATGGTCGGGCTGATGGCCACCGGCGGGTCCACCAATCTGGTGCTGCACCTTCCCGCCATGGCGCGCGCAGCGGGGATCATCCTGGACCTGGAGGACTTTGCCGACATCTCGGCGGCGGTGCCGCTGATGGCGCGGGTCTATCCCAACGGACTGGCGGATGTGAACCATTTCCATGCCGCGGGGGGCCTGGGCTACATGATCGGCGATCTGCTTGATGCAGGGCTTCTGCATGCCGATGCGCGCACGGTCGCGGGCGACGGGCTGGCGCGCTACGCGCAAGAGCCGAAACTGCGCGATGGCGTGCTGGTTTGGGAAGATGGCGCCGGTCAAAGCCTTAACGACCGAATCCTGCGTCCGGCGTCGGACCCGTTCCAGCCCAGCGGCGGGCTGCGCCAGCTTGACGGGAACCTTGGGCGCGGGGTGATCAAGACCTCGGCCGTAGCCGATGACCGGCTGGCGATCGAAGCCCCGGCGCGGGTGTTTCAGGATCAGGACTCGGTCAAGGCCGCATTCCGGGCGGGTGAATTCACCGGCGATGTGGTGGTCGTCGTCCGGTTTCAGGGCCCGGCGGCCAACGGGATGCCGGAGCTGCATGCGCTCACCCCCGTCCTTGCGGTGTTACAGGACCGTGGCTACAAGGTGGCGCTGGTCACTGATGGACGCATGTCCGGCGCCAGTGGCAAGGTGCCCGCCGCAATCCATATCAGCCCCGAAGCCGCCAAGGGCGGGCCGCTGGCCCGGCTACGCGACGGCGACATGGTGCGGCTGGATGCGGTGGCGGGCCGGCTGGACGTGCTGGCCGACGGCTTCGACGCCCGCGAGCCCCTTGTTCCCGACCTGAGCGCCAACCACACCGGGATCGGACGCGACATGTTCGGCCTGTTCCGCGCCAGTGTCGGCGACGCGACCGAAGGCGCGGGCGTTCTGGGCATGTGAGACAGGGATCAACTGGCGAGCGGCTACGCGCGGAGCGTTTTGACCGTTACTGACCGTCCCAGCGCCGCAACATCCAGTACCATTGATCGGGGTTCGCCATGATTCGCGCAGAAAGGCTGTCATTGAAGGCGCGGGTCATGGTGACGCTGTCCGTGTGCGGAATCGGGGCTTCGAAATCGACGCGAAATGCGTTTCCGTCCTCGATCCGAACCCCGTAGGCGGGGATCATGGGCAGGTCATATTTGAGGGCAAGCTGTGCCGCGGACAGCGAGGTAAGAGCGTCGTGCCCAAGGAACGGGAGCGGCACCCCTTCGGAATACTTCTCATCCAGCAAGATGGAAATGATGCCTCCCTCCCGAAGATGTCGGACCAGGGCCCTGGTGCCCACGCGTCCGACCGCAAGGATCGGTTTCCCCCCCGCCTCGATGCCGGCACGCAGGCGGCGTTCGTAGTGGCGATTCTTGTTCGGGCGATAAACGGCCCCGCTTTCAAGGCCATGCATCTTGATTGCGGCGCGAATGGCCTCCCATTGTCCAAAATGTCCCGAGACGATGATAGCCCCTTTGCCTGCGGCTTGCGCCTCGAGCAGCGCATCAAGACCGGGGCCTGAGACCCTGAATTTCTCGTGTTGGGTCTGAAACTCGGCATCGTGATAGATCTCGAAGAGCGTCCGACCCATGTGCCGACCCATATCCTGACCAAGCTTTGCGCGATCACCGCGCGTCATATTCGGAAACACGCGCCTGGCTTCGCGATCAAACCGTCGCCGGGCGGGCGGAAACCATCGCATGACAGCCGCGACCGTCGACCCCAATCCACGGGAGCGCAGGTCAAAGGACCGCCAGCGGAAAAATGTCAGCGCCGACCACAAGGGAAAGTACCGGATGTGATGGGCAACTGTTTTCAGGGGAGTGCTCAGCATGTCCTTGTATGACTGTTTCAAGCGCCGATACCAATCAAAAAAGCCTGATCAGGGTGACCGTCCAGCATCGGGAAAAAACGGCGATTCGACGATTGCGTCTGCCCCGTCGGAGCGTTGCGCAGCCTGGCACACGCATCGCGCCTGGTACAACCCTCGCCTGTCGGCATTCTGGCGCCGGGGCGCGCCCTCAGGTGGTCCTAGGTTTTCCCTTGCCCCGGGGCTTGCCGGGAGTCTTGGGTGCCTTTTCGGCCATGGCGCGGGCGGCACGGGCGGCGGCCTGGAGTTCCTCGGCAATTTCCTCGGCTTCGTCGGGATCGAAATCCAGCGGCAGGTCCACGCCATCACCGCCCACATAGATCCGGACCATGCCCAGGGACGTCGGCCCGATCTGGAGGCTGGCCGAAACCTCGCTTTCGCTGTTGATCCCCATGCTGGTCTCCCGTGCGGTTTGCCCTGTACAAGGACCGTCCGATACGCCTGCACCTCGGGCAATTCAAGCATCTTGCCCTTGCAATCGCGTGTGGAGGCGGATAAATCGCGCTCAGTGCCGCCTTAGCTCAGTTGGTTAGAGCGCTGGATTGTGGATCCAGAGGTCCCCCGTTCAAGCCGGGGAGGCGGTACCACTTACCCCATTCCACGAATGCTCCCCAAGAAACAACGCGCATGCAATGCGTGCCGCATCGCACAAGCTGCGCGGCGGTTGAGCATTTCGTTTCGCCCCCCTATGACAGGGGCGCTTCTGTCCCTGCAACACTCCAGGCATCCCGCGCGCCCATGCCGATTCCCCGCCACGCCCTGCCCCCCGCCCCCCCAGGCCACCGCATCGGCCTGTTCGGCGGTTCTTTCGATCCGCCGCATGCCGGGCATCTGGCACTCAGCCGCATGGCGCGGCGCGTGCTGGAACTGGATCAGGTGTGGTGGCTGGTCAGCCCGGGCAATCCGCTCAAACCTCACGGACCTGCGCCGCTTGAAGATCGCATCTCCCGCGCAGCCGCGATGACCGTCGGAGACCCGTATGTGCGTGTGACCGGGATCGAGGAACGGCTTGGCACGCGTTACACCGCGCAAACCCTGCAGGCGCTGCTGCCGCTATGGCCTCGGGTAAATTTCGTCTGGCTGATGGGGGCCGACAGCCTGGCCAGCCTGCACCGCTGGGGCGACTGGCGGGCCATCCCGCACATGCTGCCGCTGGCGGCATTCGCGCGCCCCGGGCAAGGCATGGCGGCGCTGCACTCGGTCGCGGCGCGCAGTCATGCGCGCGACCGGGTGCCCGCTGCGCGCGCGCGCAGCATCGTGACGGCGCGACCGCCTGCATGGGTCTTCCTGCAAATGCCGATGGTGCGCGAATCCTCCAGCCGGATCCGGGCCGAGGAGCAGAATCGCTGACACGGGCAAGAACATGGAACACAGTGTTATCATTGTCGCAACTTGACGCTTGAACCTCG
The DNA here is from genome assembly GCA_007123625.1 of Paracoccaceae bacterium. Taxonomy (GTDB): domain Bacteria; phylum Pseudomonadota; class Alphaproteobacteria; order Rhodobacterales; family Rhodobacteraceae; genus Rhabdonatronobacter. Next base: position 689 of record SKKS01000209.1, on the reverse strand, counting down.
CGGGCGGAGAGTGGTTAACTTCACCCGTTGTTACCCAAAGAACCGAGTGCCATGACCGAGCTTGAGAATCCCCCGCGCAGACAGGTGCTGCGGCTGCTGACCGGGGCAAGCCTTGTCACCCTGGCGCTGGGTCTTCCCGCCTGTGCCGAAGCACCCACGCGGTCGCCCCGGCCACCTTCGCGGCCTGTTGCGGGGCGCGCAGGCCTTCCCGCCGCGCGCCCGGTCGCCGACATCATTGCACGGGCGCAGCTTGGCGGGACCATCGGCTTCGCGGTGGTGGATGTGCAGAGCGGCGCCCTTCTGGAAGGGTCGCAGGAGCGGGTGGCACTGCCCCCGGCCAGCGTCGCCAAGGCAGTCACCGCGCTGTACGCGCGCGAGGCTCTGGGCAGCACCCACCGCTTCGCCACGCGGCTTGTCGCCACCGGGCCGGTTGCGGGCGAGGTCATCAATGGCGATCTGGTGCTTGTGGGCAGCGGCGATCCAACGCTCGACACCGATGCGCTCGCGGGTCTGGCCGCAGCCCTGCGCAGTCGCGGGGTCCGGCGCATAACGGGGCGGTTTCTGGTGCACGGCGGGGCGCTGCCGCGCATTCCCCAGATCGCGAACGATCAGCCGCCCCAGGCGGGGTACAATGCCGCGATCTCGGGGATGAACCTGAACTTCAACCGGGTGCATTTCAGCTGGCAACG
>SKKS01000485.1 GCA_007123625.1 Paracoccaceae bacterium | reverse complement strand
GCTCGAAGGGTCGGAAGTGACTGTCACGCTGAACGGTGCGACCCGCGAGGTCACCGCAGGTGCCGACAATACCTGGAGCACCAGCTTTGACCCGGCGGACCTGCCTGCTGCGGATGGCGATCTCATCATCACGGCGGCGACCACCATCGGGGGTACGCCGATCACCGCGCCTGCGGTGACGCTGACACTGGACACCACGCCGCCGACATTGACGCTGGACACCGCCGTCACTGCTGATGGGCTGGCGATTTCCGGCACTGCTTCAAGCGATGTGGACGAAGTGGCGCTCAGTGTGGGCGGGCAGGACTTTACCGCGCCTGTGTCGGGCGGCACCTGGTCGCTGACCGTCGCGCCGGGGGATCTGCCTGCAGCGGCGCCGGGTGCCACCGTAACGGTCGCGGCAAATGCCACCGACCGCGCTGGCAACCCTGCGCCCACGGCATCGCTTGACCTGACCGCTGCCTCGATCTCCGTCGCGGCGCCGACGGACGGGTTCGTTGTCGGGTTGAACGAGTTCGAGAGCGGCTTCACCATTTCCGGCTCCAGCACCGGGGTCGCTGCGGGGGGGACGGTCGCCATCACCATCATGGACAGTCCTGATGATGACGAGGGCTTCGAGACCTCGGCCACGGTGGCCGCCGACGGCACCTGGTCGGTCACGGTTCCGGCCGCCGATGTGCAAACGGCGGCCGATCAGGAAAGCTTCACGCTGTCCGCCTCGGTCCGGGGCAGCGAGTATCCCGCCCCGGCCACGGCCAGCATCGGCATCAGCACCGACTTCGCGCCCGAGATCGCGCTAGGTCCGGTGGGTGAAGATGGTGTTCTGATCCTCAATGAAATCGATCCGAACGATACGGTGATTACTGGCAGCACGCGCGGTGTTGGCGCAGATCAGATGGTCACTGTCTCGATCATCGGTGACGATGGGGCGACGGTTGGTTCTGGCGAGACAAATGTGCTTGCCGATGGAACCTTTGTGTTCGAGGTGCCCGCCGGGTTCATCAGGGCGCTCGATGCTGGGAGCACTTATTCGGTCAATGCCGATGTTTCCAGTGCGTCAGGGCGCGCGGCCGATACCGCAACCCAGACTGTCGAAGCCTATCGTGCTGCGGCCAACACGGTTTCCGAACGGGGGCAGGAAGGCGATGTCGCCTTGTTCAATGTCTTCACCGACTTGACGAAGGTGGCTGGCAGTGATGTCCTGAACAGCATCACGTTCACGGTATCCTACGATCCGAGTGTTGCAACACTGGACCTTGAAGCCTTCGACATTCCGACAGCGCTTACGTCTACGTCGGTGCAGGCCAATCGCTTCAACATCACCGGTCTGGACGGCGTCGAGGACCTGAGCGATGGCACCTTCACTTTCCTTGGGTTGTCGGTGCAAGGCTTCGACAATCTGGACACCACAAGGGTCATGGGCTTTGGCCTGAATGTGGATGATCCGGGCTCCGTGCTCGAGGTTCGAATCTCGTCAGAGGTCAGTGACAACGAGATCACGACTATAGAAGCCCTCGGCGCAACTGTCGGCACAACCTTCCCTGTTGGCGACTGGACGGGCTATTTCGGGACTGCCGGTGGCGACACAATCGCGGCTGCATCGCATGATACGCTCATTCGTGGACGTGGCGGCGATGACATGATCGATGTCTCGGCAACGGGCGCGCACACTGTCCTGTTCGAAGGGGGCTCTGTCGCGAACGGTTTCGACACGGTCACGGGATTCACCCTTGGCGGGGCACTGGCGGATCGGTTCTCGATTGCGTTCGACGTGTTCGATCAGGACGTGCTGCGCGGCGATGGGTCCGCGTTCCAGGTCACTGATGGCGGTGCCGTGGGGGCGAATGTGGGCCTTCTGGTCTTTTCCACGGCTGTGGCCGATTTCGCGGATGCAACGATTGAAACTGCTCTTGGCGGACTGACTGGCCTTGAGGCGGGCGACAATCTATATCTGCTGATCGGTGATGGTACAGATGCCGAACTGACAGCTATCGAGTTCGATGGAACCAACGTGAGTGTGGCCACTGGTTCGGGCACCTCGTATGCGCGCTTCGAAGCAATTGGCGATCTTTCGGGCTTTTCGGCGGCCAACATTCTGGGCTTCGAACAGCATAACGCCTGATGCTCGGATGTGACCTGAAGACTGTCCCGGCGTAATGAGCGCCGGGAGTACTCTGACGCCCGTCAGCCCCGAGCGTCATGGCGCGCGGCGCTGGCGGCGGTTTTCCTCGTATGCATTTGTGCAGGCCCATCCTGTGGTGCCGGTGGTTCTGGGTGAGCACGAGCAGGTCGCGGCATGCCTGCCGATCCTCTTCGCGCCGCAGCCGGAGAAGAAACCAGACGTCCCGCCCTGGCCTGTGGCGTTGACCCGTCTGGGCGCACAGACCGCGCTGGTGGCGGGCAATGGTGTATGGCGGGGGTCCTACGTGCCCTCGATCCTGCGCGTGCATCCGTTCCACGCGCGCCCGACCGAGGACGGGCGCTTTGCGTTGCTGGTGGACGAGGACAGCGGCCTAGTGACCGAGGACAACGGCGATCCGCAGGATGTCGCGTTTTTCACTGCGGACGAGGAACTGACCCCGGCTCTGGCGCAGGTGGTCGACTTCT
>SKKS01000203.1 GCA_007123625.1 Paracoccaceae bacterium | reverse complement strand
TGATCGGGGCGGGCAATATTGGCGGCATCGTCTGCGACCGGGCGCTGGGGCTGCGGATGAAAGTCATCGCCTATGACCCGTTCCTGAGCGAGGAGCGCGCCACCAAAATGGGCGTGACGCGAGTGAATCTGGACGAGCTGCTGGCGCGTGCCGATTTCATCACGCTGCATGTTCCGCTGACCGACAAGACCCGCAACATTCTGTCGGCTGAAAACATCGCCAAGACCCGGAAGGGCGTGCGCATCATCAACTGCGCGCGCGGCGGACTGGTCGACGAGGCCGCGCTGGCCGAGGCGCTGAAATCCGGCCATGTCGCCGGCGCAGGGTTCGACGTGTTCGAGGTGGAGCCAGCCACCGACAGCCCGCTTTTCGGCCTGCCCAACGTCGTGGTCACCCCGCATCTGGGGGCATCGACCACCGAAGCGCAGGAGAACGTGGCGCTGCAGGTGGCCGAACAGATGGCGGATTACCTGCTGACCGGGGCGGTGCAGAACGCGCTCAACATGCCGTCAGTGACCGCCGAGGAAGCCGCCGTCATGGCGCCTTGGGTCAAGCTGGCTTCGCATCTGGGGGCGTTTGCCGGGCAACTGACCGAAGACCCGATCCGGGCGATCAACATCCTTTATGACGGTGCCGTGGCTGACATGAACCTTGACGCGCTGAACTGCGCGGTGATCGCGGGTATCATGAAGGCCAGCAACCCCGATGTGAACATGGTGTCGGCGCCGGTGGTCGCGCGCGAACGCGGGATCAAGATCGCCACCACCACGCAGGCGAAATCGGGGGTGTTCGACGCCTATATCAAGCTGACCGTGGTGACCGAAAACCGCGAGCGTTCCATCGCGGGAACGGTGTTTTCCGATGGCAAGCCGCGCTTCATCCAGATCAAGGGCATCACCATCGACGCCGAGGTCGGCAACCACATGCTGTACACCACGAACGAGGATGTGCCCGGGATCATCGGCACGCTGGGCCAGACTATGGGCGAAAACGGCGTGAACATCGCCAACTTCACCCTGGGCCGGTCGGCGCGCGGGGCGGAAGCGATCGCGCTGCTGTATCTCGATGCGCAGCCCCCCGCCGAGGTGCTGGACAAACTGCGCGCAACCGGCATGTTCAAGCAGGTCCGCCCGTTGCAGTTCGACGTCGCCTGATGCGCGCGGCGGCCCGGTGCGCACGGGAACGCACCCGCCGCCGCGCCTTGTCATTCCCGCCTTGGGCGGCGATGGTGCGCCCGGGCCACGAGAACCCGTACCGGCATTCGTCCCGGGGCCCATGACAGGAGGATACGCCTTGCGCACCTATGCCATCGGCGACATTCACGGCCAGTTCGACCTTTTGCGCGCGGCCCATGCGCGGATCGCGGCGGATCGTGCGCGCACCGGCGATGCAGATGCCCCGGTCGTGCATCTGGGCGATCTGGTGGACCGCGGCCCCGACTGCGCCGGCGTCATCCGGCATTTGCGCGAAGGGATTGCCGCGGGCGAACCCTGGCTGGTGCTCAAGGGCAATCACGACCGGATGTTCCAGACCTTTCTGGACGATCCGGCCGCGCAGGACCCCGGGCTGCGTCGGATCTACAGCTATCTGCACCCGGCCATCGGCGGCGGCCCGACGCTGGAAAGCTACGGCGTCGCCAATCCCGCCGACCGGCCCATCGCCAGGGTCCACGCCGAAGCCGTGGACAAGGTCCCGCCCCAGGACCGCGCCTTTGTGGCAGGGCTTCTGGGCTATTTCCAGCGCGGCGAGGTCGTCTATGTCCACGCGGGCATCCGGCCCGGGATCGCCCTTGCCGATCAGGTCGAGGATGACCTTGTCTGGATCCGCACGCCGTTTCTGGACTACCCCTACGACCACGGGTTTCTGGTAGTCCACGGCCATACGGCACTCCACGCGCCCGCGCATCACGGCAACCGCGTGAACATCGACACCCGCGCGGCCTATGGCGGACCGCTGACAGCGGTGGTGATCGAAGGGCGCGCAGTGTTCATGCTGACCGACGCCGGGCGCGTGCCCCTGAACCCCGGTGATGGGGTCGACACCGACGCCTGAGTGGATTACGGCGACTGGCCGGAGCAGCAGGAAAGCTACCCGAGGGCGGCAAGGAGCCCATCAGCGACACTCTGGCATGCTGCGGCGAGCCGTGGCTGTTTGCAGGTGCGGCATCATGTTCGGCCCGCCTGTGTGAAAACTCAGATTCCGAGAACCTGACGAGAACAGTTTTCTTGCGGTGCGGAAGCTTCCGCCTCCCGCTAGAACAGAATCTCATGGCCCGGCATATGACAGAACACCGTTCCGCAGCCAGCCATGCTCAAACGAGTTTTCTCACAGCCTCGGCCCTGACCTACCGTTCGCTTTATCCCGGCTTATTCATCCAAATCGGCTGGAAAAGTTGCGTGCGCCTGAAAGCGCTGTAGATTCAAGCTGCTAAACACGATCTTCCAGCAGCTCCGGACGCACGCATGGGTGAAACGCTACAGCCGGTTACGCCGCGGTTCAACCGCTCCCTGAGGGTCGAGTGCCGGGAAGACCGGCTGACGGGTGAGCCCGGCGCGGTGCTCTTGCGCGAGATCCTCGAGTCCAGCGGGATCGTAGACTGGGTGAGAG
>SKKS01000468.1 GCA_007123625.1 Paracoccaceae bacterium | reverse complement strand
GGTGGGTTGCAGATGTCACTGTTGCAGGACACGCCCTCGGGCCCGTCGATCGTTGTGGTCGCGGCATTGTTTTTCGTGGCGAGTACGCTCGGAGCCTTTCTGGTGCAAAAGCTTCGCGCCACTTGAGAGTGTTGCAACTGCCCCGGACTGCGATTGCAACGCGTCTCGGCACTCGCGCGTTGTTCAGGTTTCCGGTTCGAGCTTCCAGCGCGCCTCGTTTTCCTCGATGGCCCGGATGCGCTCTTCGCTCTTGGGGTGGCTCATCATCCATGCCGGAGCGCCACCGCCCATTCCGACCAGCTTGTCAAGCTTGCGGAAGAGCGATTTTTGTGGCGCGGTGCCGATCCCGGCCTTGACCAGAAGTGCGGATGCATAGGCATCGGCCTCGTATTCGTCATCCCGGCTCAGCCGTGCCATAAGCAGCGTGGTGATGAAATTCGCCACAATCACACCCAGCCCGGGCAGAAAACGGTTGAAGATGGTCGCCAGTGCCATTCGGATGGCATTGGTGCCCGAGAAATCGATCAGTCGCTTACGGGAATGGCCAAGGGCGACATGGCCCAGTTCATGCGCGATGACCGAGGCCATTTCTTCGGCGCTGACTTCGCCCTTGCGGTACTTGTTGTAAAATCCGCGTGTGATGAAGATGCGCCCGTCAGGGGCCGCCAGCCCGTTCACGGTATCGGTTTCGAACACATGCACGCGCACATGCTCGATGTCGAGCGCCCGCGCCATGCGGTCGGTCAGCGCCTTGAGCTTGCCGTCGGCCAGCAGCGTCGAATTGGCATCAAGTTCCCTGGACGTGCGCCACGCCGAGAACCAGTAGACAAGCAGCGCGTAGCCGACGGCCAGCAGGATGGGGGTCAGTTTCAACATGCCTCAGATATGGGGCAGGGGCGGGCACAAGGCAATGTCCCTCAACCCAGAAGCAGCGTCAGCCCCAGCATGGCGGTGAACGCCAGCGTAACCACCAGCCCGATGGTGGCGGTTTCCACGCCTTCGGACGCTTCGGGCAGCAGTTCCGAGAAGATCATCCACAGCATCGCCCCCGCAGCCAGCCCCAGCCCCACCGGCAACCATGGTGTGAACATCAGCACGAACAGGAACGCGGGCACCGCGAGCAGCGGCTGCGGCAGCGACGAGAAGATGGCCCACAGCGCCGCCTTGCCCACACCCGACCCGCGCGGGACCATGACCAGCGCGATGGCCAGCCCCTCGGGGACGTTGTGCAGGGCGATGGCGATGGTTATGAAATCGCCCAGCTCGCGCCCGCCGCCATAGGCCACGCCCACGCCGATCCCTTCGGCGGCCGAATGCACGGTCATCACCCCCATGATCAGCAGGATCTTCATGGCATCGGCGCCGCTGGCCCCGGCCACTGCCAGCCCGTCACCGTTCTGGAACAGGCGCTTGGCCAGCCAGATGCCTGCCAGCCCGGCCAGCAGCCCCGCCAGCGTGCGTGGGGGCGAGAATTCGAACCCCTCGACGATCAGGCTGTGGCATGCCGCCAGCATCAGTCCCGCCGCGATGGCGTTGCCCAGCGACAGGGCGCGCGGCGTGACCGATCTCATGGCCAGCAACGGCAGCGCCCCCAGCCCGGTGGCCAGTGCCGTGATCAATGCGGCGACGAAGACCAGCGTGACGGTGGGATCGGACATGGCGGCCTCTATTTAGAATGATTCCAAGTTAGGCCGCTACATCCCCCCGGGCAACCCCCTTTGGTGCACCGTGCTCAGAAATCCTCTTCCCACCAGCCGCGCCCGGTCTGCGGATCGACATAGACCACGATCACGCTGCCTTCGGGGTGTCCCGAAAGGTGCTCCTGCGTCTGCATGCGCGATTCGCCCGTCTGTCCGGCGGCATCGGTCCATTGCAGCACATACATCTGTTGGTTGTTTTTTTGCACATTCGTGCGGCGCAGCCCGGTCACGCGAGCCTGGCGGACCTCGCCGTGGCGGGCGGCGCGCAGGACCGAACGCTTGCGCGTCCACATCCACCCCGCCAGCCCCAGCGCCACGACCGAGGCGACAAATCCGATGCCGCCAAAGATCCAGCCGATCAGCTTGTTGCTGCCTGGCTCGACCTCGTGCACGTCGGGACGGTGGGGGACGTAGCGGATGGGGATCGCGTCCCCCTCGCTGACGCGGTTGTAGAAGCTGCGTTGCACCGTGTCGTGCGCGGACATCGGCATCCCGCCTTCGGGGCGGAAGGTGTATTCCAGATAGTAGTCGGTGGTGGTCCTACCTTCGGAGTCGCGCCGGGTGCGGGTATACTTGTCGTCGATGGTGGCGGTGCCTTCGATCCCGTAGCGGTCCAGAAGCCGCGCCTGTTGCAGGCTGTAGACCCCGATGCCGCCAAAGGCGACCGCAAAGACCAGCGGGAACAGCACCCACAGCACACCCAGCCGCCACAAAAGGCGCGGAAAACTGACCTGCTTGCGCTCCATCGTCATGGTTGCCGCCCCTCAAGTGCGCCGCGATTCGCGACCCTAGCGCAATAGATGGCGACAGGACACTGCATCGTGGCCTTTTCCTTGGGCGCGAGGGGCGCTAAACCGGCGCCGGTCAAGGAGTGATGCACGATGATGGACAAGACATTCGACGCCGCC
>SKKS01000251.1 GCA_007123625.1 Paracoccaceae bacterium | reverse complement strand
GTCTTCGATGGGCGGGTGGATTTCGCTGCTGATGGCGCGCGCGATCCCCGAACGCATTGCCGGTATTGTCGGCATCGCCGCCGCGCCCGATTTCACCGAAGACAGCATGTGGGCTGATGCCACCGAGGAACAGCGCATGCAGTTGATCCACGAAGGGCGCTTCGTGGTGCCCTCGGACTATTCCGACGAAGGCTACATCGTGACCCGACGTATGATCGAAGACGGGCGTACCAACCTGGTGTTGCGCGATCCGCTGCCCCTGCCCTTTGCGGTGCGGCTGCTGCATGGGACCGCCGATACGGATGTCCCGGTGGCGGTGGGGCTGCGGCTGATGGAACACGCGTCCTGCGCCGATCTGCGACTGATACTGGTCAAGGGGGCGGACCACCGCTTTTCCACACCCGAATGTCTGGACCTGATCACCGATACCATCGCCGCGCTGACCGGGGACTGACCCCGCACGCAAAGGACGCCGCCATGCCCAAAACCCTGACCGCGCGCGAGATTCTGGACCGGCTTGTGGCCTTTCCGACGGTCAGCCGCGACACCAACCTGCCCCTGATCGACTGGGTCGAAGGGTATCTGGCGGACCAAGGCATCGCCTCGACCCGCGTGCCCTCGCCCTGCGGGGCCAAGGCGCATCTGTTCGCGCAGGTCGGCCCGGATGTGCCCGGCGGGGTGATCGTGTCGGGGCATACCGACGTCGTGCCGGTGGATGGCCAGGACTGGACCACCGACCCTTGGCAGGTCACGGAACGCGACGGGAGGCTGTACGGGCGCGGGACATGCGACATGAAGGGCTTTGTCGCGCTGGCCATCGCTGCGATGGTAAAGGCACGCGGCATGGACCTGAAACGCCCGCTGCAACTGGCGCTGTCTTATGACGAGGAAGTGGGCTGCATGGCGGTGGTCGATCTGATCCGCGTCATGGCAGATGACCTGTCCCGCGCCGAAGCCGTCATCGTGGGCGAGCCGACATCCATGCAGGTGGTCACCGGCCACAAGGGCGGCACCGGCTACCGCGTGCATATGCGCGGGTTCGAGGTGCATTCCTCGATCCTGCATCGGGGGGTCAGCGCGGTGATGGAGGCCGCGCGCCTGATCCAGTGGGCCAACGACCGCAATGCCGAAAATGCGCGCGCCGCGCCCGGCCCGCTGGCGGCGGCCTTCGATCCGCCGTGGACCACCCTGCATGTCGGCACCATCGCGGGCGGCACCGCGCATAACATCACCGCGAAAGATTGCCATTTCGTACTCAGCTTCCGCGTGGTGCCGGGCGAGGACCCCGATGCATGGTGCGCCGCATTCGAGTCCGAAGCCGCACGCCTTGAAACCGCCATGAAGGCCATCCGCCCCGAGGCCGCGATCCATCTGGACCGCTACTTCGCCCTGCCCCCACTGCGCCCTGAACAAGACGGCCGCGCCGAGGAACTCGCGCGCCGACTGAGCGGGGACAACGGCAGCCATGTGGTCAGCTACGGCACCGAAGGCGGACAGTTCCAGCTGCAGGGATATTCAACGGTTGTGTGTGGCCCCGGCGATATCGCACAGGCACATCAGCCCGACGAATTCATCGAAATCGCGCAGATGCAGGCGGGCGCGGCTTTTCTGGACCGGTTGATCTCCGAGCTGTGCAAACCCTGAGTGCGGCGCGCGGAACAAACCGTCGCGGTTTTCCGAACTAACTCCGGTCATTGCAGATTCTGTCCTCCGGGACTTCTCGGTCACCGGCACTATCGGTGTGCGGCGACTTCTCGCCATGCGATCTTGGAGACCAGGGGACACACGCCACCCTGCACCACGCACACGGGTCATGGGCTCGCGTCGCGTCGGAGACAACACGCCACAGCCCAAATCGCCAAACGCGCGCAAATCATCCCCAGAGACGACAGAAGCGCGTAGCTGACCGCAAATCGCATCAAACACCACGACAAAGCCACGATAGTGGCAGTGTCAAGGTCAGAACCCCCGCGAACCGCAGGTGAAGCCCTCTACGCGCGCAGGCGTCAGTAGCTGCGGATCAGCCCCACAAGGCGCCCTTGCACCTGCACCCGGTCGCCGCTCAGCACGCGGGTTTCATACGCCGGGTTGGCCGCTTCGAGCGCCACCATTCCGCCCGTGCGCCGGAACCGCTTGAGCGTCGCTTCCATCCCGTCGACCAGCGCCACCACGATGTCGCCGTTGTCGGCAACGTCCTGTTCGCGGATCACCACGATATCGCCGTCATTGATGCCCAGATCGATCATCGAATCGCCCTGCACCTCGAGCGCGTAGTGCTTCCCGCGCCCCGAAAGCATGCTGCCGGGCACCGCGATGCTGTGCGACACCTCGCTGATGGCCTCGATCGGTGTGCCCGCTGCGATGCGGCCCATGACCGGCAGGCTCAGCGCGGCGGCCTCCTCGACATCCAGCGCTTGCTGCGGACGGGAGGGCGCGGGACGCGTGCTCGCACCCCCAGAGATCACCCTGGGCGGGAACCCGGCCTTGCCCAGCGGTTCGGGTAGTTTCAGAACCTCGATCGCGCGGGCCCGGTGCGGCAGGCGACGGATGAAGCCACGCTCCTCCAGAGCGGTGATCAGCCTGTGTATCCCGGATTTCGATCGCAGGTTGAGCGCGTCCTTCATTTCATCGAACGACGGCGCCACACCCTCGACCTGCATGCGCTCATGTATGAGTGTCAGAAGCTCGATCTGCTTGCGTGTCAGCATGGATCCCCCTTGCACCGGCAGGCCGGCCCGTCTTGATCACGACTGTTGGTTGCCGATCGCGCCCCAACCCCGGCATGGACCCCTTCCATGCGCGTTTTGTTCTATCATTGTTCGGTAAACGCGTCAACCGGGGTTTGTTATCCGTGGTGCAACGGAATGAACCGCACCGGCGCACCGCGTTCTGCGACCGGGGCGTGTGGAGCGCGGATCAGCAGGGCGTCAGCCTCGGTCAAGACGGTCACCAGCGCGCTGTCCTGATTGTCGAAGGGCAGGATCCCCGGCAGGCCGTCGCCTTCGCCAGGTTGCAGGCGGGCACGCATGTAATGCGCACGCGGCCCATTCGGTGGCAGATCGCAAGCCAGCCGCGCCCCAGCGCTGGCGCGCGGCCAGGCGCCCAGACCCAGCATGGCCCGCAACGCCGGAACCATGAACAAATGCCCGCAAACAATTGACGAAACGGGATTTCCCGGCAAGCCGAGCATCAGCGCGCCCCCGAGACGCCCGGCGATGAGCGGCTTCCCCGGGCGCATGGCAACCTTGTAGAAAGCGCGCTCGGCCCCCAGTGTGTCCATCATCGGGCCGACAAGGTCGTGGTCTCCGACCGACGCGCCGCCCGTGGTCACGATCATGTCCGCGTCTGCGGCAAGCTCCAGCACCGTGCGCAGGCTGTCGGCGTTGTCGCGCGCGATCGGAAGGATGCGCGGCACCCCGCCTTCCGCCCGCACCATCGCCGCCAGTGCGAACACGCTGGACGCAATGATCTGGTCGGGGCCCGGGGCCTCACCCGGCATGACCAGTTCATCGCCGGTCGCCACCAGCGCCACATCGGGGCGGCGGCTGACTTGCACATGCCCCACGTTCATCGCCGCCAGCAGCGCCAGATCCACCGGCCCCAGCTTGCGCGGCGCCGCCACTGCATCCCCGGCAGCAAAGTCACCGCCGCGCCGCCGGATATGCGCGCCCGGCGCGGCCACATCGTCGACGCTGATGGTGTCGCCTTCGACCCGCGCGTTTTCCTGAATCACCACTCGGTCGGCCCCAGGGGGCACCGGCGCGCCGGTGAAGATACGCACCGCCTCGCCCGCAGCAAGCGCGCCGTCGAAGGCGCGTCCGGCCACGGCCGTGCCGACAACTCGGAACCGATCGTCCGCGCCCTGCACGGCATAGCCATCCATCGCTGCGGCATCGAACGGCGGCTGGTCGCGGCGCGCGCGCGCAACTTCGCGCAGCACCCGCCCGTGGGCATGATCCAGTGTCACGCTTTCCGCCCCCAGCGGTGTGACCAGCGCAAAGACCCGGGTCAGCGCTTCATCGACAGAGATCATCATATCCTCGCGCAGAACATTCACTCAGCCTCGTAACGACCTGATTTTCCGCCATCCTTGAGCACAACGTCGATGTCGGTAATGCGCATGGACTTCTCGGCGGCCTTGAGCATGTCATAGACCGTCAGTGCCGCGACCGATACGGCGGTCAGGGCCTCCATCTCGACTCCGGTCTGGCCGGTGGTGCGCACTTCGGCGCGCAGGCGGACGCCGGGCAGTGCGGGATCGGGGTGCAGGTCCAGCGTCACCTTGGTGATCGGCAGCGGGTGGCACAGCGGGATCAGGTCGGCGCAGCGTTTGGCGCCCATGATCCCCGCCAGCCGCGCCACGCCCAGCACATCGCCCTTCTTCGCGCGGCCTTCGGTCACCAGCGCAAGGGTCTCGGGGCGCATGACCACGGCACCGCGCGCCACGGCGACCCGCGCGGTCAAAGGCTTGTCGGACACGTCGACCATGTGCGCGCGGCCTTCGGCATCGAAATGCGTCAGCTCCGCCATCACATCCCCCCTTCGGCGGTCAGCGGGTTGGCCAGCAGCTTGCGCGTGGCACCCGCGACATCGTCGGCCCGCATCAGGCTTTCGCCGATCAGGAAGCAGCGCGCGCCGAACTGTGCCAGCGCGGCCAGGTCTTCGGGTGTGTGCAACCCGCTTTCGGACACCAGCACCCGATCCGCAGGCGCCAGCCGTGCAAGCCGCCGCGTTACATCAAGACTGACTTCAAACGTATTGAGATCGCGATTGTTTATTCCCAGAAGCGGGGAATTCAGCAGGCTTGCGCGCTCCAGTTCGGCATCATTGTGCACTTCGACCAGAACATCCATGTCCCAGTCCTGCGCCGCGGCCTCGAGTTCCGCGGCCTGCGCGTCACTGACACTGGCCATGATGATCAGAATACAGTCGGCGCCCAGCGCGCGCGATTCCACCACCTGATACGGATCGTACAGGAAGTCCTTGCGCAATACCGGAAGGCTGCAGGCGGCCCGCGCCTGCGTCAGGAACGCGTCTGCGCCCTGAAACGACGGTGCGTCGGTCAGCACGCTCAGGCAGGTTGCGCCCCCTTCCGCATAGGCCTGCGCCAGCGCCGGGGGGTCGAAATCGGCGCGGATCAACCCCTTCGAGGGGCTGGCTTTCTTGATCTCGGCAATCAGGCCGTAGCCATTGCGCTGCGCTTCGGTCAAGGACCCGACAAAGGGGCGCGGGGCACTGGCGTCGCGTGCATCAGCTTCAAGCGCGGCCAGCGGGCGCTCGGCCTTGCGCGCGGTGATCTCGTCAAGTTTATAGGCCTTGATCCGGTCCAGGATTGTGGTCATGCGCTGGCCTTTCCGGTGTCCATGGGGGCGATGCGCGCCAGGATTTCCACCCGCTGTAACGCCGCGCCGCTGTCAATGCTTTCTGCAGCCATTTCAACGCCCTCGGGCAGGTTCCCAACCTTGTCCGCGATTGCAAGCGCCGCCGCCGCGTTCAGCAGCACCGCATCGCGATAGGCCCCCGGCGCACCGGCCAGAAGCCCGCGCAACGCGCGCGCATTGTCGGCGGGGGTGCCGCCCAGAATGGCCTCGAACGGGTGCTCAGGCAGGCCCGCTTCCTCGGGGTACAGATCGAACGCGCGGATGGTCCCGTCGGTTTCCAGCGCGGCCACGCGGCTGGGCGCAGAGATCGACAGCTCATCGGTGCCGTCGCCGCCATGCACCAGCCAGGCACGCTCGGCCCCCAGCGCGCGCAGGGTTTCCGCCATCGGCTGGATCAGATCGGCCGAGAACGCGCCCGTCAGTTGCCGCTTCACCCCGGCTGGATTTGTCAACGGTCCCAGTATGTTGAAGATCGTACGCGTGCCAAGTTCGGCCCGGACCGGACCGACATGGCGCATGGCCGGGTGGTGCATGGGCGCCATCATGAAGCCGATGCCCGCTTCGGCCAACGCGCGTTCCACCACCTCGGCGCCCACCATGACATTGATCCCCAGCGCACCGAGAGCGTCGGCAGCGCCGGATTTCGACGACAGGTTGCGGTTGCCGTGCTTGGCCACCGGCACCCCTGCGCCCGCCACCACGAAAGCCGCCGCGGTGGAAATGTTCAGCGTGCCCTTGCCGTCGCCCCCGGTCCCGACGATGTCCATCGCGCCTTCAGGCGCGCGAACGGGGTTGCAGCGCGCGCGCATCACCCCGGCGGCGGCGGCGTATTCGTCCACGCTTTCGCCGCGCGTGCGCAGCGCCATCAGGAATCCGCCCATCTGCGCGGGCGTCGCCTGCCCTTCGAAAAAGATGGAGAATGCCACCTCGGCCTCGTCCCGTGTCAGGGGGCGCGTGGCGGCGGCGGCGATCAGGGGCTTGATGTCATCGCTCATGCCGCCACCTTGGCCCGGTCCAGGAAATTGCGCAACATCGCATGGCCATGTTCGGAGCGGATGCTTTCGGGGTGGAACTGCACGCCCTCGATCGGCAAGGCGCGGTGCGCCAACCCCATGATGGTCCCATCCTCAAGCCAGCCGGTGACCTTGAGGCAATCGGGCAGCGTGGCGCGGTCCACGATCAGCGAATGGTACCGGGTGGCCGAAAACGGGCTGGGCAGACCCGCGAAAACGCCGCGCCCGTCGTGATGCATGATCCCGGGCTTGCCGTGCACGATCTGCGGCGCGCGCACGACATGGCCGCCAAAGGCCTGTCCGATGGTCTGGTGCCCCAGGCACACGCCAAGAAGGGGGATGCCCGCATCAGCCGCGGCCAGCGTCAGCGGAAGGCAGATGCCCGCCGCATCCGGGTCGCAAGGGCCCGGCGACAACACGATCGCCGACGGCCGCAGCGCCATGGCCGCCTGCACATCCAGCGCGTCGTTGCGGTGCACCACGACCTCGGCGCCCAGTTCGCCCAGATAATGCACAAGGTTCCAGGTGAAGCTGTCGTAGTTGTCGATCAGAAGCAGCATGGCGGGAGTCCCTCCGGCGGCGCGCGGATGCAGGTGCGCCTTCTTGCCCAGAGCGTGGGCACATGGTCAAGCCCGTGCGGGCCCTTGCGTCGGTTCGGGGTTTGATCCGTAGCCGGATTTGTGGAACATGGACCCGCGCGCGAGACGGCAATGGAGGCGGATTTGGGCAAGGGTTTCGGTGCTGGACTGCTGTGGGGATGCGTGGCCTTCGCGGTCGCATTCGTTGCGTTTTCGGTCCTTTACGCGCCCGAGCCGGACCTGCCGGACCCAAGCGCACGCCTGGGCAATCAGACAAGCCTGCCGACCTCGGCCGCAGAAGCGCCCACAGATGCATCCACGGACGCACCTCTCACGCTGACGACTCCGCAAGACGCCACGGATACCGAGGCCACGCCACGGGCGCCCGTGGCGCCCGCGCGCCCTGCCCACACGCCGGACAGCGCGCCCGCAACGGCGTCACCTGCGCGCCCGCTTGCAGGCGACGCGGATGTCACCACAGATGTGGCCCCGACCGCGGACGCACATCCCCAGTCCCCGGCGCAAGACACTGCCGCGCAAGCACCACCGGCCACTGCGCCCTTTGCGCGGCCCGCACCGCCCGTGGACGCGCCGTCGCCGTCCGCACAGGCGCAGGCCCCTGCCCCCGCGCCCGACCGCGCACCGGACCCGCCAACGCCTGCGCCTGCGCCATCCGCGGACGCGCCCGCTTCCCCGACAACCGCCGAGCACGCAGAACCGCCGGCGCCCGCCCGACGCCCAGCGCCGCCCGCGACCACGGATAGCGGGCCGGTGATCACAACCGATTCCGTGCCGCCGCTGGCAGAAGCCACCTCCGAAGCCGAGAGCACGTCCGATACTGATGCAGGCACCCCCGACGAAGCCGGTGCGGATGGCATTGCCGGGGCCGTGACCCAGACCCAGGCCAACGACGAGACGGCACCCACAGCTCCGGTGATCCGCACCGATCGCCTGCCCCGAATCGGGGTTGATCCGGCACCGGAAACCCCTGCCGAAGAGGCTGAGGAAGATGTGGTCGACGCAAGCCTGCCCGCCGTGCTGCGCCATGCCGCCGAGGTGTCGGTCGCCCCCGACCAGCCGCGCCTTGCGGTGATCCTGATCGACGACGGGATCAACACTGATGCGCGCGCCGACCTGATCGCGCTGCCGTTTCCGGTGACCATCGCAATCGACCCGCTGGCCACGGACGCGGCCGAAGCCGCTGCCGCTTATCGCGCTGCCGGGATGGAGGTGCTGATGCTTGCCAGCGCCCTGCCCGCCCGCGCCACCGCCAGCGATCTGGATGTCCTGTTCGAGGGCTTCCTTGCGGCGCTGCCCGAATCAATCGGCCTGATCGACACCCCCGGGGGCGGGTTTCAGACCAACCGCCCGTTGGCGCAGCTTCTGGTGCCGCTGCTGGAACGCGATGGGCATGCGCTGGTCAGCTATGCGCGCGGGCTGAATGCGGCGGCGCAAATCGCGGCCAATGCCGGGCTGGCGCATGGCCAGGTCTTTCGCGTGCTCGATGACGACGGCGAGTCGGTGTTCACCATCCGCCGGTATCTGGACCGCGCGGTGTTCGAGGCCGGGCGCGAGGGAAGCGTAATCGTGCTGGGCCGCGCGGCGAATCTGGAAACCATGGCTGGGCTGCTGGCCTGGCGGATGGAGGGGCGCGCCGATCAGGTTGCGCTGGTGCCGGTCAGCGCCGCGCTGGGCGGGCTATAGGCAGGCCACGTGCGTGGCACGCAGAAGGTCCCGACGGGCGCGCATGTCCTTGCATGCAGGCGCAACTGCTTGGGCCACTGGTGGATGTTAACACACTCTTAACCCTGTTCATGCTTTGCTGAAGCCCATTCGCTGGGGTGGGTTGAGGCGCGCATGTTCTATTCCGGGGCTGGGATTGTCGGAACGCCGGTTTCGCGAGCAGGAGCGCCGGACAAAGCGCGGCGTGGGACCTGTCCGCCCGGGGCGGACGACGACCGCATGGCCGCGCCGCAGACCCTGGAACAGGCGCTGGTTGCGATGGGCGCGCTCCGGGCGTCCGATCTGGTGCAAGCGCTGGCGCGACAGGCCCGCGAAGGCGGCGCGCTCGAAGATATCCTGCGAGTGCTCGGTCTGGTGGACGAGGCGACGCTGATGCGCGCCCGCGAACGCCAGTTCGCGACCCGCTGCCTTGAAGGTCCGCCCGAGGGCGATCAGAGTGGCCGCGATGCGCGCGCCCCGCCGCCTGACCCGCGTCTGATCGACCGGCTGGGACCGGCACGCTGCCT
Source organism: Paracoccaceae bacterium (assembly GCA_007123625.1). Classification (GTDB taxonomy): domain Bacteria; phylum Pseudomonadota; class Alphaproteobacteria; order Rhodobacterales; family Rhodobacteraceae; genus Rhabdonatronobacter. The sequence goes on along the minus strand of SKKS01000251.1, from coordinate 885 downwards.
GCGTATGCGGTGCCTGCCTTGGGCGCAGGCGGGCAATGTCTGCGTGGTCGCCACATCGCGCCCCGACAGCTTTGAAACCCTACGCCCTGCGCTGGAGCGGCGCCTGGGCCCGGTGGTGATGGCGCTGATCGGCGACACGGCACTGGATACGGCACTGGAGCGCACCCGGCGGTCCTATCTGCGCCGCCGGGCCGAGGCATGGGTTCCAGCGGCGGAAAGCTGCCGCGACTGGAACGCGTGCGGCGCGCAGCGGTGGTTGGGGGCCGTGCTGGTCGCGCTGATCGGTCTGGGCATCTGGGCGCCGGTTGCCACGCTCTGGACCCTGATCGCGCTGGCAGTGCTGGTCATGGCCGCATGCAACACGCTCAAGGCTGCAGCGACGATTGCCGCCCTGCGCCACCGACCCGACCCGACACCCGAACCCTCGCCCGACACCGCCGAGCCCTTGTTGCCGGTGGTCAGCGTCATGGTGCCGATGTTTCGTGAACCGGACACCGTGCCGAAGCTGATCAACCGCCTGTCGCGCCTGCGCTATCCGCGCACCCGGCTGGACATGATGCTGGTGGTCGAGGAAATCGACACCGCCACCCGCAACGCGCTGGCGCAGCAAACCCTGCCGCGCTGGATGCGCGTGATCGTGGTGCCCGATGCCGCCCTGCGCACCAAGCCGCGCGCGCTCAACTATGCCATGAGCTTCGCGCGCGGGTCGATTATCGGGGTGTATGATGCCGAAGACGCCCCCGCGCCCGACCAGATCCGGCGCGTGGCCCGGCATTTCGCTGCTGCCGGGCCGGATCTGGCCTGCGTGCAGGGCGTGCTGGATTATTTCAACCCCGGGACCAACTGGCTGTCGCGCTGCTTCACCATCGAATACGCCGCCTGGTT
>SKKS01000256.1 GCA_007123625.1 Paracoccaceae bacterium | reverse complement strand
CCCGCTTGCCCATTGCCCGGCCCGGGTCTAGAAACGCGAAAGCGAAGGGCAGGAGCGCGCGCATGGAAATCTGCACCACCAAGGCGGCCATTCGTGCGCAGCTGCGCGACTGGCGGGCACAGGGACGACGCGTGGTGCTGGTGCCGACCATGGGCTATCTGCACGCAGGCCACCTTGCGCTGGTCCAGTGTGCCCGCGATGACGCAGGGGCCGAAGGGCGCGTGGTGGCCTCGATCTTCGTCAACCCCACGCAATTCGGCCCGACCGAGGATCTGGCGACCTATCCCCGCGACACCGCGCGCGACACAGCCATGCTGCGCGCGGCAGGCGTGGACGCGCTCTTCCTGCCCGAGGTGGCGGAAATCTACACCCCCGACGCGCAGACCGTGGTGGAAACTACCGAGCTTGCGCGCATCCTGATCGGCAAGCTGCGTCCGGGGCATTTCCGGGGTGTGGCCACCGTGGTCACCAAGTTTTTCAACATCATCCAGCCCGATGCCGCCTGTTTCGGCGAAAAGGATTACCAGCAGCTTGCCGTGATCCGCACCATGGTGCGCGACCTCGACATCCCCGTGGAGGTAATCGGCGTGCCCACCGTGCGCGAACCCGACGGGCTGGCGCTGTCCTCGCGCAATGTGCGCCTTGCACCCGAAGACCGCGCCGCCGCGCCTGTGCTGAATGCCGCGCTGGTGCAAGCCGAGGCGCTGGCCCAAGACGGCGTCACCGCTTCGCGCATCCGCTCGCACGTCCGCGCAACGCTCGAGTCCGAGCCTCGCGCCGACGTGCAATCGGTCGATATCCGCGATGCCGACACGTTGGCCACAGTGTCCGGACCGCTGGCCGCCCCGGCGGTTCTGCTGCTTGCGGTGCGCTTCGGCGCTGTGCTGCTGATCGACAATCGCGTCATCGCCCCTGCGCCCCCGTCCCACCCGAAGGAGGAGACCCCATGAGCACCCAGTCCCCCGTGCGCCGCACCACCGTCCCGCAGATCCGCGCCCGCAAGGGCGGCGAGCCCATTGTATCGCTCACCTCGTATCACGCGCATACCGCGGCGATCGTGGACCGCTACGCCGATTTCATCCTTGTGGGCGACAGCCTGGGCATGGTCATGCATGGCATGGACAGCACCATCGGCGTGCCGCTGGATCTGATGATCATGCACGGCCGCGCCGTCGTCCGTGGCACCAGCCGCGCGCTGATCGTCGTCGACATGCCCTTCGGCACCTACGAGGAATCGCCCAACATGGCGTTTCGTAACGCCGCCAAGGTGATGAAGGAAACCCAGTGCGGCGCGATCAAGCTGGAGGGCGGGGCGCGTATGGCCGAAACCATCCGCTTCCTGACCGAACGCGGCATCCCGGTCATGGCCCATGTCGGCCTGACGCCGCAGTCGAGCCATGTCATGGGCGGGTTCAAGACCCAGGGCCGCGAGGAAGACACCTGGCAAAGCCATATAGATGATGCCCGCGCCGTGGCCGAGGCCGGTGCGTTTGCGCTGGTGGTCGAAGGGGTGGTGGAACCACTGGCCGACAAGATCACTGCCGCCGTGGATATTCCCACAATCGGCATCGGAGCTTCGGTCAACTGCGACGGCCAGATCCTGGTGCTCGAAGATATGCTCGGCCTGAACCCCTGGGTGCCGAAGTTCGTCAAGAAATATGGCGACCTTGGCCCGGCCATCGAACACGCGGTGTCGGATTACGCTGACGAGGTCCGCGCCCGCAGCTTCCCCGCCAAGGACCACGTCTATCGCTGATCCTGCCAGCTAGCCATCTGTGTGGGCCGGTGCCGATCCCCCGTCGCGGGTCACGCGCGGCCAGCACGCCTGAAACGGGGTGGGGCGCCGGACGCCAGGCCGATCATCGCGTCGACCGGGGCGGGCATTTGCTACTCCGGCCCCGCAATCCGGGCAACGTCTGCATTTGGCGCGGCCAGCGGGAATCTTTGGCGACCGCTCAGAGGCGTGTGCGCTCAGGCGTCAGAACTCTGCAGGGGCCGGGTAGTTGACCAAGCGTAACCCCGGGGCTACCGTCGCGGGTGTCCGGTCAGGAAGGGGGCGCAGGCGTGAAGACAGGCGACACCCTGCCATTTTCCGTCGAAGAGGTGGCAACGCTCTGGATTCCCTTGCCCGACGGATGCCGGTTGGCGGCGCGGCTGTGGCTGCCGCAAGGGGCAGGGCCGGTGCCTGCGCTGATCGAATACCTTCCCTACCGGCGCGGCGATGGCACAACCGCGCGGGATGCCGAAACGCAGCCTTATCTTGCGGGCCACGGCTATGCCTGCCTGCGCATCGACATGCGCGGCTGCGGCGACAGCGATGGCCTGTTTCACGATGAATACACGCAGCAGGAACAACTGGATTGCGTCGCGGCGATCGAATGGATCGCGGCGCAACCATGGTGCTCGGGATCTGTCGGCATGTGGGGCATCTCATGGGGTGGCTTCAACGCGCTTCAGGTGGCGGCTCACCGCCCCGCAGCGCTCAAGGCGATCATCACCGTCTGTTCGACCGATGACCGCTACGCCGACGACACCCACTACATGGGCGGATGCCTGCTGCTGGGCAACCTGAACTGGGGCGCGTCTATGCTGGCGATCAGCAGCCAACCGCCCGATCCGCGCGTGGTGGGCGCGCGCTGGCGCGACATCTGGCTGGACCGGCTCGAGAACCTTCCGCAACTGGTGCCGCTGTGGACCGAGCACCATCGCCGCGATGCGTACTGGCAGCAGGGGTCGGTCTGCGAAGACCCCGCCGCGATCGACTGCGCGGTGTTCGCGGTAGGGGGCTGGGCCGATGCCTATACCAACGCCATTCCGCGCCTGCTGGCGTCGCTACGGGCGCCCCGTCTGGGGTTGATCGGGCCATGGGCCCATGCTTATCCGCACCAGGCGCGTCCCGGGCCTGCCGTGGGCTTTCTGCAAGAGGCCTTGCGCTGGTGGGATCACTGGCTCAAGGGACGTGATACCGGTATCATGAACGCGCCCTTGCTGCGGGCCTGGATGGGCGACCCCATGCCACCCGCGACGCACTACGACACCTGGCCCGGACGCTGGGTCGCCGAAGACACCTGGCCTGCACCGCACCCGCCGCTGACCCTTTACGCCAGCGCCGGACGTCTGGCCCGCGCGCCCGCAGGTGCCCTGGACGCGCCGGTGCGAATCGCCTCGCCGCAGACGCTGGGGATGAACAGCGGCGCCTGGTGCGCTTACGGGTTTCCCGGCGACCTGCCCGGCGATCAGGCAGCCGAAGACGGCGAATCGGTCGTCTTCGACAGCGCCCCCCTGTCCGAGCGGATCGAGCTTCTGGGCGCACCGGTTCTGCACGCCGAGGTGTCTGCGGACCAACCCTGCGCCTTTCTGGTGGCGCGGCTGGAAGCAGTCGACCCCGATGGCCGGTCCACGCGGATCAGCTACGGCGTGCTCAACCTGACCCATCGCGACAGCCACGCCGCGCCTGAACCGCTCGAACCCGGCACCTGCTACGCCATCCGGCTGCAACTGAACGATGTCGGGCAGGGATTCGGCACGGGTCAACGCATCCGGCTGGCGCTGAGCAATGCCTATTGGCCGACGGTATGGCCCTCGCCCCGGCCCGTGACGGTGACACTGCATCCGGGAAGCCGACTGGAGCTGCCGGTGCGCGCACCGCAACCCCGTGACGCTGCAATCGTGCCGTTCCTGCCACCTGAATGCGCACCGCCAATGCCCGTGCGCGTATTGCGCCAACCTGATCGCCGCCGCCGCGCCGAGGTCGATCTGACCGATGGTCGTGTCACGGTCGCGGCCGGCAAGGATTGGGGCGCGACGGAATTTGTCGAAACCGGCTTTGTGCGCGACGGTGAAGGGGTTGAAACCTATAGCATTCACCGCGCCGATCCGCTGACGGCGCGTGGCGAGATCCGTCGCAGCACCACGCTGCGGCTTGGCGATTGGCAGGCACGCACCGAAACGGTCACGGTCCAGACCGCAACCGAAGATGCCTTTTTGATCAGCACGCGACTTGATGCCTGGGACGGGGAAAGCCGAATTTTCAGCAAGGCTTGGACCCATTCGATAAAACGCGATCTCGTGTAGAATATGTCTGCACAAAAGTCTTGCGCGCCGTCTCCGGCTTTTGCAATGTGACAGAACGAGTTGTCCTGACGCAGGGTAAGCCACGCACCTGACCCTGACAAAACCGACCGTGTCCGCCGACGACCACCCGGCGCGCAAATGCCGCCAATCCCGCCGTAACACTCAACCGCAATGATGAAACGGAGCGTGCCATGAAGACATTGATCAGCAGACGCAGACTACTTCAGGGCGGGGCCGCGCTTGGCTTGGCCGGGCTTCCCTTCGCCGCGCCCGAATTCGCCTTTGCCCAGGCTGGCAGCAGCGTCACTGTCCGGGTTGACCGGGACCTGCAGAACCTTGATCCTGCGCGCCGGATCGGCTCGGTCGAGGGGAACATCCTGCGCGCTACGATGCGCCGCCTGACGCAGTTCGCCCCGAACAGCTTCGAGGTGATCAATGACGCCGCCGAATCGATGGAGCAGATCGACGAGACCACCATCGAATTCACGCTCAAGCCGGGGATCATGTTCCACCAGGGCTATGGGGAAATGACCGCCGAAGACGTGAAATTCTCGTTCGAGCGGTTCAACAACCCCGCCGAGGGCGAAGATCCCGCGACCTATGCCGCCGACTGGTCCGCGCTGGAGCGGGTCGAAGTGACGGGCACCCATTCGGGTCGCCTGATCCTGAAGAACCCGGCGCCGGCGCTGTGGCTTATCGCGCTCAGCGACATTTCCGGCTGCATCGTGTCCAAACGCGCCTTCGAGGAGCTTGGCAGCGAACGGATGAAGACCACCGTGATCGGTGCGGGCCCCTACGAGATGACGAACTGGGCGCCCAATTCCAGCATCACCCTGGCCGCCAATCCGGACTATCTGGGCGATCCGCCGATGTTCCCCGAAATTGTCCTGCTGCCAATACAGGAGCCGCAAACCGCGCAGCTGGCGTTCAGGTCGAACGAGGTGCATTTCACCAAACTCGACAGCCCCTCCGCCGCGGCGGCCTTGCAGCGCGAGCCTGGAACCGAGATCATCAACCGCGACAGCATCAACTATGTCTGGATCGGAATGAACGTGCAGAAGGCGCCGCTGGACGATCTGCGCGTGCGTCAGGCAATCCGGCTGGCGTTGGACGTCGATGAAATCCTGCTTGCGGCCTGGGACGGGGCTGTGGGGCGGGCGCACGCGCTGATGGCGCCGGGGCTTCTGGGCCATTGGCAGGACGCCCCGGTCCACGCGCAGGATCTGGACGCCGCGCGCGCCCTGCTGGCAGAGGCCGGGCACGGCAGCGGGCTGAACCTGCGGCTGACGCTGCTTAACCGCCCGGCCTATCAGACGGCGGGCCTGGTGGCGCAGGCGCAACTGGCGCAGGTCGGCATCAACCTGGAACTCGAGGTGCTTGACGGCGGCACCTACTGGTCGATGGGCGAAGGTGAAGCCGGCGAAAACCTGGAACTTTCGATCCAGCGCTTCGGCGGCAAGGCCGATCCGTCATTCCAGACCCAGTGGTTCGTGACCGGCCAGATCGGCAGCTGGAACTGGCAGCGCTGGTCGTCCGAGGAATTCGACCAGATGAACGCGGTGGCCGATTCCACTGTCGACGAGGCCGTGCGCGCCGAAACCTATATCCGCATGCAAGAGTTGATGGACGAGTCCAGCGCCTATATCTGGCTGACGCACGAGGTGAACCTGTTCGCGGTCAAGGACTGGCTTGAACCCGCGATCCTGCCGAATGGCGATGACTGGCAATACGCGCATTTCGCGCCTGCATGATGCCTGCCATGTCCCGGTCGGCGCCTGTCGGCCGGGCACCTACGCGAGAGCCGGATCATGTCTGATACGATGCGCTATGTCATAAGCCGGATCATCACCACGGTGCTGGTCCTCTTCGGCGCAATGCTGGTCCTGTTTTCGCTCACGCTGTTTGTGCCGGGGGACCCTGCGCGGGTCCTCCTTGGTCCGCGCGCATCGCCCGAGGCGCTGCAGGCCCTGTCCGAGCGGATGGGCCTGGACTTGCCGATCTATGCGCAGGTGGGCCGGTTCTTCGGCAACGTCCTGCGTGGCGATCTGGGCGTCGATGTCATCAGCGGGCGGCCCATCCTGAACATGGTGATGGACGTGCTGCCCTATACGATCGCGCTGACCTTTGCCGCCATCGGCATCGCGGTGGCGATCGGGGTGCCGCTGGGCTGTTACGCGGCGACCCACCCGAACACCGTGGGTGACCGTATCACCGCCGTCATCAGCGTCGGTTTCATCGCGATACCCAACTTCGTGGTGGCGATCTATCTGGTGCTGATCTTTTCGATCTGGCTGAACTGGTTTCCGGTCCTTGGTGTCAGCCGGACCGGCGGCTTCTGGGATCAGCTGGTCCGGCTGGTGCTGCCCGCGACCTCGCTGGCGCTTGGCTGGATCGGCTATATCGCGCGGCTGGTGCGCTCGTCCCTGCTCGAGGTGCTGAACGAGAACTTCATCCGGACCAGCCGGGCCTATGGGATTTCCGAAAACCGCATCGTCTACAAGTACGCGCTCAAGAATGCCGCGATTCCCACGGTGGCGATCCTTGGCCTGGGGGTGGGGCGGCTTCTGGGAGGCGCCATCTTCGCCGAGATCATCTTTGCCCGGCCGGGAATCGGCAGCCTGATCTACGCGGCGATCAACACCCGCAACTACCCGGTGGTGCAAGCCGGGGTGCTGGTGGTGGTGTTCCTGTTCGTGGTGACGAACCTGCTGGTCGATCTGTCCTATTCCAAGCTTGACCCGCGCATGTCGCGGCGGGGCGGCACCGGGGGGCGGATGCCATGACCGCCACACTCGCGCGGATCTGGGGCAGTGGTACCGGGCGGCTGGGGCTCGTGCTGGTGGTCCTTGTGGTGCTGGGGGCACTGCTGGCACCGCTGATCGCCCCGCACGATCCCAACCAGATCGCCGTGATGAACCGGTTCTCGGGGCCGACATTGCAGAACCCGCTGGGCACCGATCAGCTGGGCCGCGACATCTTCAGCCGTTTGCTTTATGGCACGCGCATCGCACTTGGTGTATCGATCCTGTCGATCCTGATCGCCTTTGTCGCGGGGCTGTTGCTGGGCATCGCCGCCGCCTATTTGCCGCCCCGGCTTGAGCGGGTGATTCTGATCATATTCGACATCATCAGCAGCTTTCCCAGCCTTGTGCTCGCACTGGCGGTGGTCGCGTTGCTGGGGCCGGGCCTGTGGAAAATCATCCTGATCGTTTCGGTCACACTGGTGCCGCACTTCGGTCGGGTGGCGCGGGCGCAGACACTGGCGTTGAAGAACAGCCCGTTTCTGGAGGCCGAACGCGTGCTGGGCGCGTCGCCCGCGCGCCTTGTGCTGGTGCATATCGTGCCGAACGTGTCCGGGCCGCTGGTGGTGCTGGCCAGCATGGACATTCCCGTTGTCATCGCCATCGAAGCCGGGTTGTCGTTTCTGGGCGTCGGCGTGCCGCCGCCGAGCCCCAGTTGGGGCACGCTGCTGAATGATGGCTATGCCTATCTTGACCAGTCGATCTGGATGGCCGTTTTCGCCGGGCTGGCGCTGACGATCGCCACACTTGGTTTCACGCTTTTTGGCGAGGCATTGCGCGACGCGGTCGATCCCAAGCTGCGGACCGAGCCATGAGCAACGCGCCCCCAAGCCTGCTGACGGTTCGCGATCTGAGCGTGTCCTTTGCCACGACCCGGGGCGAGGCGAAGGTGCTGCGCGGCGTTTCCCTCGACATGGCGCGCGGGCAGATCGTGGGGGTGGTGGGCGAAAGCGGCAGCGGCAAGTCGACGCTGGCCACCGCGTTGTTGCGGCTGATGCCGGGCAATCTGTTGCGCATGACCGGCGAAATGGCGCTGGACGGTACCGATCTGCTGACCCTTTCACCCGCCCGCATGCGCGCCCTGCGCGGGGCGCGGATATCGATGATCTTTCAGGACCCGATGTCCGCGTTGAACCCGGTGTTCTCAATCCGCACGCTGATGACCGATGTGCAGCGCGCCAAGACGCCGGGAGCAAGCAGAGCGCAGATGCACGCAAGGGCGGTGGCGATGCTCGACAAGGTCGGGATCCCGGACGCGGCTGAACGGATACGGGATTACCCGCACCAGTTCAGCGGGGGCATGCGGCAGCGGATCATGATCGCAATGGCGCTCCTGACAGAGCCTGACCTGCTGATAGCGGATGAACCCACGACCGCCCTTGATGTGACGATCGAGGCGCAGATCGTGCGCCTTCTGGAGGCCCTGCGCGACAATACCGGCGTGTCGATCCTCTTCATCTCGCACAGCCTGGGGCTGGTGGCGGAACTGTGCGATCAGGTGGTAGTTATGTATGCTGGGACGGTGGTGGAATCCGGCCCCGCCGATGCGCTGTTCGCGCGCCCTGCCCATCCCTACACACAGGCGCTTCTGGCCTGTGAGCAGAGCACCCGTGACCAGTCCGACGCCAAACTCGTCGTCATTCCCGGCGAGGTTCCGGACCTGACGCGGGTGCCGACGGGCTGCATTTTCGCCGGGCGCTGCGCCCACGTCATGCCCGAATGTCGCGCGCAGGTGCCCGCGTTACGCAGCGCAGGCCCGGGGCACCGTGCCGCCTGCTTTCTGGTGCAGGCCCCGTCGCAACCGCCCGAGGCCGCGCCATGACTGAACTGGTGCATGTGGATGGGTTGCGCATCGTCTTTGACGGGCGGCTGCGCGCGGTGGATGGCGTCAGCTTCGACCTGACCGAAGGCGAGACCCTGGGGCTGGTCGGGGAAAGCGGATCAGGCAAGACCACCATCGCCAAGGCGCTGCTGGGGCTCTACACGCCGACCGAAGGACAAGTGACTTTCGAGGGCCGCGAGCTGGCCGGACTGAAGCGGCGCGAACGCATGTGGTTTCGTCGCCAGGCGCAGATCATCTTTCAGGATGCGTATTCGTCCCTGTCGCCGCGCCTGACCATCCGCAGCCTGCTGACGGAACCTCTGCGCATTCACGGGCTGGACCCAAGGGCCGAGTTTCATCGTATCGAAGCGCTCATGGCCGCAGTGAACCTGTCGCCGGTGTTGCTGGACAAGTATCCACACCAGATCAGCGGCGGACAGGCGCGCCGGGTAGGCATCGCACGGGCGCTCGTGCTGCACCCGCGCCTTGTGGTCGCGGACGAACCGACAGCTGGCCTTGATGTGTCCATTCAGGGCGATCTTCTGAACCTGCTGGCCGAACTCAGGCGGCAGTATGGCCTGACCTATCTGATGGTCAGCCACAATCTGAACGTGATCCGTAAGGTGACCGACCGGGTGGCGGTGCTATATCTTGGCCAGATCATGGAAATCGGCACCACCCGGCAGGTGTTCACCGCGCCCCGCCACCCCTATACGCATGCCTTGTTGGCGGCCAATCCGGAAATCGACCCTGCGCTGCGACGCAAGAAGGTGGTGCTGCAGGGCGAGATTCCGAGCCCGATGACCCCGCCGCCGGGGTGCCGGTTCCACACCCGCTGCCCGCGCGCCGAAAGCCGCTGCCGCGTGGAGCCGCCGGAACTGCGCGCACTGGGCGGGCAGAGCTTTGCCTGCCATTTTCCGCTGGAGATGCCATGATACTTCTTGACCTGCCCGCCGACCTGACCCCCCGGGCCTATGACGCCGTGGTCACGGGGGGCTGCGCGGTCGGGCTGAGCGAGGGTGCCCTTGCGCGGGTGGCGCAATCGCGGGCGCTGTTCCTGCGTCATCTGGAAACCGGTGTCGTCTGCTACGGGGTGAACACCGGGCTGGGGGCGCTCGCGGGGCAGGATCTGAGCGCCGCTGACATGGCTGCGATGCCGCGCCATGTGCTGCTCGCGCGGTCAGTGGCGTCGGGTCCGGCGTACCCTGCCAGCATCGGGCGCGGGGCGCTGCTGATCCGGCTGGCACAGTTCCTGACGGGGTTCAGCGCGGTGACGCCAGAGCTTTGCCGCTTCATGGCCGCGCGGTTGAATGACGGGCTGTCCCCGGTGATCCCGTCCGAAGGGCATGGCATGGCGGGCGAGATCATTCCCCTGTGCAATGTCGGGCAGGTGCTGGTGGGTGAAGGGCTGGTGCAT
>SKKS01000171.1 GCA_007123625.1 Paracoccaceae bacterium | reverse complement strand
GCCAGCAGCCGCGCCATGGAAATCTGCGTGGCGTCCATGCCGAAGATCGGCTCGCCCACAGAGCGCAGCGCCCGGGCAAATTCGTCGATATCGCGGTCGGGGGGGACGTAGCCGGCCTCGAAATGGACCTCGGCCACGCGGCGATAATCGCGGCGGATGAAGCCAAACAGGATTTCGGCATAGACCCGGCGGGTGTATTCGTCGATCCGCCCCATGATCCCGAAATCCAGTGCCACCAGCGTGCCTTCGCGCGTGACCTTGAGATTGCCCTGATGCAGGTCGCCATGAAACAGCCCATCGCGCAAGGCGTGGCGCAGGAACAGTTGCAGCACCCGCTCGCCGATGGCGGATTTGTCCACGCCCAGCGCATCGAGCGCGGCGCGGTCGCTCATCGGCACGCCTTCGGCCCAGTCAAGAATCATCACGCGCCGCCCGGACAGCCCCCAGTCCGGGCGCGGCACCGCGAAGCCTGCATCGTCTTCGGTGTTGTCGGCGAATTCGGCGGCCGAGGCGGATTCCAGCCGCAGGTCCAGCTCGCCCTGCACCGTGGCCTCGAAATGCGCGATCACGTCCGTTGGCCGCAAGCGCCGGGTCTTGGGCAGCAGAAACTCGATCATTCCGGCGGCGAAGTGGAACGCGTCGATATCGGTCCGGAACGCCCGTTCGATCCCCGGGCGCAGGACCTTGACCGCAACCTTCTTGCCGTTACTGGCAAGGCGCGCCTGATGCACCTGCGCGATCGAGGCGGCGGCCACGGGGTCCGAGAACTCGGAGAACACTTCGTCCACGGACAGGCCCAGTTCCTCGGACACGGCCGCGCGGGCTTCGGCCATCGAAAACGGTGGCAACTTGTCCTGCAGGTAGCGCAGTTGCTCGGCCATTTCCGTGCCCACCACATCGGGGCGGGTGGCCAGCGTCTGGCCGAACTTGATATAGGCCGGGCCAAGCGCGGTCAGCGCGCGGGTCGCGGGCGGCAGCGCCGGATCACCCTTGAGCCCCAGCCAGCGGAAGGGCCAGGCCAGCACCCGCAGTGCCACGCGCAGGCGCGGCGGTGCGTTCATGGCTTCAAGCACCTGCGCCATCGCCCCGGTACGTTCGAAGGTGGCGCCGGTGCGGATCAGCCGCAAAAGGTTGTGGGGTCCGCGCATGTGCTCAGATCTTCCAGCCGGAATGCAGCGCGGCAATCCCCATGGACAGGTTGCGGTACTTCACCTGTTCGAACCCGGCGGCGCGGATCATGGCGGCGAAGCGTTCCTGATCGGGGAAGCGGCGGATGGATTCCACCAGATACTGATAGCTTTCGCGGTCGCCCGCCACCGCCTGCCCCATGGCCGGGATCACATTGAATGAATACAGATCATAGGCCTTTTGCAGCATCGGCACAGGCACCTGACTGAATTCCAGCACCATCAGCCGCCCACCGGGGCGCAGCACGCGGAATGCTTCGGACAAAGCGGCCTCGATCCGGGTCACGTTGCGGATGCCAAAGCTGATCGTATAGACATCGAAGCAGTCGTCTGCGAAGGGCAGCGCCATTGCGTCGCCCCCGGTCCAGGCCAGCGCATGGGCCAGGTTTTCGGCCTCGGCCCGTTGCTGGCCCTCCAGCAGCATCGATTCGGTCAGGTCCAGCACCGTGGCCTGTGCCCCATTCCCTGCGCGCGCCAGAAACCGGAAAGCAATGTCGCCGGTACCGCCCGCCACATCCAGCAGGCGCTGACCGGGGCGCGGCGCCAGCCAGTCCATCATCGCATCCTTCCAGATACGGTGGACGCCCCCGCTCATCAGATCGTTCATGATATCGTATTTCGACGCCACCCGCGAAAACACCCCGTGGACCATGCCGGCCTTGGCGTCTTCGTCCACGGTCTGATAGCCGAAGTGGGTGGTCCTGGGGGCGTCGGTCATGACGGTCCTTTCGCGCGGGGAGCACTGGCAGCGGGGCCTTGGCCTACTTATAGGGGGATGGGGGGGCGATACAATCCGGCCCCATTGCCGCAGGGAGGCCCGCGTGCCCGAATTGCCCGAAGTCGAAACCGTGCGCCGCGGGCTGGCCCCGGCGATGGAGGGCGCAGTGATCGTCCGCGCCGACATCCGCCGCCCCGACCTGCGCTGGCCGTTTCCGCCCGGCATGGCCGAACGGTTGCAAGGCGCGCGGGTGCTGCGGCTGGGGCGGCGATCCAAGTATCTGCTGGCCGATCTGGATACGGGCGAATCGCTGATCATACATCTGGGCATGTCGGGGCGGATGATCGTATCCGGGCTGGCCGCCGTACATGTGCCGGGCCGGTTCCACCACCAGCACCCGGCACCCGAACGCCACGACCATGTTGTGCTGGACATGGACAACGGCGCGCGCATCACCTTCAACGACGCGCGGCGCTTCGGGGCGATGGATATGGTCGTCACCGCAGCGCTGGACGCGCACCCGCTGCTGGCTGTTCTGGGGCCCGAACCGCTAGGCAACGGATTCAGTGCGGACTACCTGCGCGCACGGTTCGCCGGGCGCCGTGCCCCGGTCAAGGCCGCGCTGCTGGACCAGCGAATCGTTGCGGGGCTGGGCAACATCTATGTTTGCGAAGCGCTGCACCGGGCGGGCATTTCGCCCAAACGCGCGGCAG
>SKKS01000148.1 GCA_007123625.1 Paracoccaceae bacterium | reverse complement strand
TCTGCCATTTCGACGCACCGCAGGCCAGAGAGCCTTCGCGCATGGAACGCGGCACCGCTGCCAGCGCTTCTTCGGTGGCGACAATCACCACCGGCACTGTCAGCAGCGCCAGTGTCAGCGATGCCCACAGGATGCCGCCCTTGCCAAAGGTCGGGTTGGGCAGGTTTTCGGGATAGAACAACTGGTCGATCGTGCCGCCCATTGTATAGGCAAAGAAGCCCAGACCGAACACGCCATAGACAATACTTGGCACACCGGCCAGATTGTTGACCGATATGCGAACAATCGACGTGACCCGGCCCTGTTTGGCGTATTCGCGCAGGTAAAGCGCCGTAATCACGCCGAAGGGGGCCACGAACACCACCATAAGCATCGTCATAGCCACAGTGCCGAAGATCGCGGGCAGAACACCGCCCTGGGTGTTGGCCTCGCGCGGTTCCGCCGAGACGAATTCCCACCAGCGCGAAAGATAGATGCCCAGCTTGTCGGCAATCCCGATGGTGTTGGCCGGATAGTACCGCACGATCTGGCTGATCTCGGGGCTGATCTGACGGCCACCGACTTCTTCCAGCGTGACCGTATAGCGACGATCATTCGCGCGTATTTCGTTCACGCGGGCCGAGAGTTCCTGAAACTCTGCCTGCAATTCGGCGATGCGGGCCTGCGATTCGGCTACAACCGGTGCGGCAGCCTCTTCCCCTTGACGCAGCACCGCGCGGCGCTGGTTCAGGCGCTCGCGCTCGATCTGGAAGTTCAGCGCGCCGATGTCGCGGCGTTCAAGGTTGCGGATTTCCTGAAAACGCTGCCGTGCCGCACGTTGTTCACGCTGCAGCACTGCCGGATCATACGCCATTTCCTGACCGTCGATGGTCATCCCGGCGATGCGCCCGACGAAAACACCCCATGTCTGGCGCTCGAAGTAATAGAAATCCTCGGGCTGGGTAACGTTGGCGGTTTCGAAATCCGCGACCCACTGGAAGTCATCGCCATAAAGGTCGAAGTTGGCCGTCTGATAAAGCGTGCGATAGGCAAAGCCGTCATTGGCCTCGACCACCGCGCGCTGGTCTTCGGTCAGGCGTGGCAGGTCGGGGCGAAAGATCGTGCCACGGCGCTCGACGCCGGAAATCACGGTTCCGTCCGTCAGTTCCACCCGGTCGATCGGCTTTGGCCAGAAGGTGGTCGCGCCGTTATACAGCACCACCATCAGAAACCCGGCGATCAGGATGATCCCGAGCGCCAGCGCCCCGCCAAACCCCCAGAGTGCCGGTTCGCCCAGTGCCGACAGGTCGGCCGAGTATCGCCGGCGTCCACGGCCCGCCACCGCATCCTTTGCCGCAACGCCTGCGGCCCCGGCAGCTCCGGAAGCGGGTGGGAGGTGTTCATTCAAGCTGGTCATGTCAGTCCCCAAGCCCCGGATTACAGATTGAAGGCACGCTTGCGGAAGCGCTGGCGGATCAGCTCCGCGCCTGTGTTGATGACGAAGGTCATGATGAAAAGCGTCAGCGCGGCCAGGAACAGTACGCGATAGTTGGTGCCGTCCTTCACCGCCTCGGGCAGTTCGATGGCGATGTTCGCTGACAGCGTGCGCAGGCCCGAGAATATGTTCCATTCCATGATCGGCGTGTTGCCTGCGGCCATGACCACGATCATTGTCTCGCCCACGGCGCGGCCCATGCCCATCATCACCGCCGAAAATACGCCCGAGGCAGCAGTGGGCAACACCACCCAGCGCGCGGTTTGCCAGGGCGTGGCGCCACAGGCCAGAGACGCCGCGCGCAGATGGCCGGGCACCGAGTTCAGTGCGTCCTCGGCCAGCGTGTAGATGTTGGGAATGACCGCAAAGGCCATGATGAAGCCCACCACCAGCGCGTTGCGTTGCTGATAGCTGTCGATGAAGCTGCCGCGCGGGTCATAGCCGATCATGGTCAGGGTATACGCCACCACGGAGGACAGCAGCATCGCCGCCAGAAGCAGCGCAATCCAGCGCGCGGCATCGAACATGCCCGCGCGGGGCCGATCCATCCCGTCGATCAGGTCGCGGAAATGGTGGCCGAACTGCTTGCGGAAACTCCAGCTGACCGCGAAATAGCTGAGCGGCAGCAGGATCAGGAACATGAACGGTGTGCCTGTGCCAATGCGCCCGGTCGTCCATTGCTTGAAGTCGCCGTAGAACAGCACGCGCTCCAGCGTCCCGCCCAACTGCGCCGCCACCCAGGCGGTGACCAGAATCGACACGCCCATCAGGGTGAATTTCGGGAAGCCGTCGTATTTCAACGCGGTCTGCGCGGGCAATGTCTGCCAGGCAAAGGCGCCGATCATCAACCCCATGGGCAGCGCGAAGAAACCCAGCAGCACCGCGCCGATCCACTCCTCGACCAGCGGCGCCAGAACCAGTGCTGCGATGAAACCCAGAACCACGGTGGGCAGCGATTCCATCATTTCCATCATCGGCTTGACCGTGCCGCGCACACGCTTGTCCACGAATTCGGACGTGTAGATCGCCGCCATCAGCGCAATCGGCACGGCAAAGATCATCGCGTAGAACGCCGCCTTGAATGTGCCAAAGATCAGCGGGACAAGCGAATACTTCGGTTCTGCAAGGTCAGTGCCGGCAGTGGATTGCCAGACGTAAGTCGGCTCCATGTAGCCTTCGTACCAGATCTTGCTGAACAGCACGCCCAGCGTGACCTCGGGGTGGCGCTGAGTATATTGCCATGCCTCGACCTCGCCGCCCTGCGACACCAGCATCACCCCGTTCGAGCGCGGGAAGATCATACCGCTGGAGTCGGTGGTCACATCGCCCGAACGTGCCAATTCGAACAGAACCTGATCCGAGGTCGAGTGATAGACCCAGACATTGCCGTCGGCGTCGATGGCGACAAACTCCTTCTGGCGCTGCGCCTCGGACAGATCGACAATGGACGCCGGCATCGGGGCGTGCGTGCGCGCCCGTACCAGTTCGCGACCGTCTGTGGTTTCACGGGTGCCGGTTTGAAGGCGGAAGAACGCATTCAAGCCACCATCCTCGGTGCCGACAATCAGCGTTTCCTCGCCCGAAAGGAACGTCATTGCGGTCACGGCAATCCCGTCGTCGGCGACGCGGCGAACTTCGGCCAGCGACGGGTTGTTCATGTCGCGCAGGTCATAGCGATAGACGACACCGTCGTCGCTGGCCACGATGGCGCGATCGCCCGTGCCGGACAGCAGAATTCCCGTGACGGTCGCAGTTCCCGCCAGACCGACCAGTGGCGGCAGATCGGTCGTGGTCGTGGTCACCGTTTCCTGTCCGGTCATCATGTTGATCTGCACACGCGACTGGCTGACCCGTACCTGATTGTCGGCATCGACCGTCGCAAAGGCGATGGTCGGCCGCTCGCGCGTGCCGCCAATGCGGTAGTCGATTGCGATAATGGGCATTTCGGAAATCTGTTGCCCGTCGCCAAGTTCGACGTTGGCGGACAACGTCCGGAAATCACCCGTACCAACCTCGGTATAGACGCGGCCATCGCCCATTCGGTCGCGGGCGTCGATCTGGGTCAGACCGCTTGGAAGCGCGCGCCGTGCTGTCGTGGCGGTTTCAACGCCCAAGGTCGCGAATCGCACAGCGCCGTTGTCAAAGCCAAAGGCGACGCGGTCGCGCTGCAAGGTTCCCGCAACCGCTGTAACCTCGGCCTCTCCAAAATCCCACTGAACGCGCGCGACTTCGGTACCTGTGGGAATGTGGTAGGTTATCACGCGCCCTTCGGCGGCGACGGCAATGCCAAGGGTCTGGAATTCGTCGCCATTGATCCAGATGACATCTTGTTCTGTTTCGAGTTGATAGCGGACATTTCCTTGAAGCTCACCACCCGCCATCAGGGGCATCACGACGCGGAACAGAAACACCATGATTCCTAGTACGGCGACAATCACCATCAACCCACCGATCGTGATGATCCACTTCGCGATGTTCTCGCTCAGCTTGACACTGGTGCGGGTCGTCATCCGCCGCTGCCGGGCCGCGATGCCGCGTTCGCGGGTGTTGGGGGCGAATTCGCTCATGATGCGCATCCATCAGGTTGAAGTGCAAAAGGGATGGGGCGGCCTTGACCGCCCCATCCCCTCAGATTCCGACCTCAGTTAAGGCCGAAGGCTTCGAGGTCTAGATCGGCAATCCGCGCGGTGACAGGGAAGAAACCTGCGCGCACAACGTCCTGCTGGCCCTGCTGGCTGTAGACGTAGCGCACGAATTCCGCGCGCAGCGGCTCCAGTTCGGCATTGGGATCAACGTTCATGTACACATAGAGGAAACGAGCGATCGGATATGTACCTTCCGGCGCGTCATCTGTGGTATAGCAGGTGCCGTCATCGCCGCGGATATCCAGAGCGCGCACATCTGCAGTACCATACCCCACACCGGAGTAGCCAATACCACCGATGTCTGCCGCAACACCTTGAATGACGGTCGATGAGCCGGGCTGTTCACGCACTTCGGGGCTGTAGTCGCCGCCGAACAGCGCCACTTCGCGGAAATAGCCATAGGTGCCCGAAGCCGAGTTGCGGCCATAAGTAGCGATCGGACGGTCGGCCCACTCGCCTTCTGCACCCAGTTCACCCCAAGTGGTGATTGCGGCATCAGCTCCGCCAGCGCGGGTCGATGAGAAGATCGCGTCGATTTCCTGCATCGAAACACAGGTGACAGGGTTGTCGCGGTGCACGAACACGCCGATTGCGTCGATCGCGCCGCGCATCGGCAGCGGCTCGAAGCCGTAGCGCGCTTCGAATTCTTCGATCTCCGAGCCACGCATCGGTCGCGACATCGGGCCAAACTGTGCCGTACCTTCAACCAGTGCAGGCGGGGCCGTGCCAGAACCGGCGCCCTGAATCTGAACGGCAACGTTCGGGTAGAAGCCGCGGAAGCCTTCGGACCAAAGCGTCATCAGGTTGTTGAGCGTGTCCGATCCGATCGAGGTCAGGTTGCCCGACACACCCGAAACAGCTTCGTAAGTGGGCAGATTGGGGTCAATGCTCTGGGCATTTGCCACGCCGACGCTGAGAGCCAGCGCAGAGACAGCAGCAGAAATCGAGAAGGATATGCGCATGAAACGCTCCTTTGGTTTGGCGCCCCACAAGGGCAAGATTTCAGTACCGTCCGGATAAGGACCCAACGTAACAGTTTCATGACACTTGCTGACAAACTTGTCCGTCGCGATCACCGGCGCCTTCGCGGGCTCGGACAATCCGGCCTCGGGGCGGCTCGATCGCTGTCGAATGGTCCGGTGCAAGTCAGCGCCGAAACGTTCAGTTGTCGCGCGATGGAGCACCGCCCACGGCGTTCTGCAGCCGCGTGCCGAAGAAGCCCAACGTGGGATCGGTCAGCACAAGATTGCGAACCCGCTTCGCGCGACTAGACCCCATGATCGCGGTGTGAGCTGACTGGGTCTGTGGCCTCTCCCGCGGCATTCTCCGTTCGTGGGTTGCGCCAGATTGAGTGGTGCCGCGCCTCAAGAATGGGCGAGAGACCACATGCAGGTTGGACACCGCCTAACAGGGGATATTCTTCGCTCCAGTCGAACTGAAGCGCATCGCCCGGCGCGAAACAGAGCGTGAGTGAGGGGCATGTCGCCACTGATGGAGTGGATGGCTCCCGCTTCCGGCATCGAAATGTGCCGTGTTGGATGCTGTGAAGACAGCCAAAAAGAGGAGCCATCCACCTCATCAATGGCGACCAACGGCTTCGATCCGCGAAATCTCCGTCTCGCGCGCTACAGCATGGATGCTGCGCCCATCCCCCAAGATCCACACACGGGTCTTCATTGCCGTTTCCATCAGTAACACCTGCTCTTCCTCCGTGCCCAAAGCGCACGGGCGTTAACAATGCAGGTGGGTCACTTTTGCATGCAGATTCACAGTATGTTCGGCGACGACGCGCCAATTTGGTCGTTTCTCTCCGGTCTAGATGCAACGGAGGATCCTGTTCAACCATTCACGCGGTCAGCACAGACGGCCCGCGGCGGATGCTTACCCAGAGGGCTGCCTCGGCGCTGTTCATTGCGGCCATTCACACCGCCATGCGATAGCGCAAAGCTGATCAGATCACACCGAAGGCGACCTGAAAGGATTGTTCAGGGTGCACTACGTCTCGTATGTGTAACTTGCGTGTTCGCCGATGTGTCTGCGTTTTGACACTTGCAACAGGCCCGGGGTATGCAGCGTGATGGTGCAGTTTCGGATAGCTTGCTGCCGTACCTGACGCATATACAAACGGGCACCGAAATCTCGGGTCGACCCCTCCAGCACAGGACAACGCTGAGAATGGACACGCCCAGATCAGCTGCTCAGAAGCCCGCAACCCGACCGCGAGATCCGGAGCGAACCCGAGCGCAAATTCTTGCCGTGGCACTTCGGGAATTTTCCCGACATGGCTTTCATGGCGCCCGCATCGAGCGCATCGCCAAGGTGGCGAAATGCAATCCCCGGATGCTGTACCACTACTTCGGTAACAAGGAGCAACTCTATCTCGCCGCGCTGGATGAAGTATATGCCAGTATCCGCGAACAGGAACGCAGTCTGGACCTGCAAGCGGGTACCCCAGACAGAGCGATGCGGCTGCTGGTCGAATTTACATTCGATTTCTTCTCGTCGAATGACGTGTTCCTGCGCATGACACGGAACGAAAACATGCTGGGCGGACGCTACATCCTGCGCTCGCGGATGATCCGCGACATGTCGCAACCGCTGCTGGATGCGATAGGGCGCCTTGTGGACCGCGGGCATGCCCAAAGGGTCTTTCGGGAGCGTGTCGACCCGCTGCAGCTTTATGTCAGCATCGTTGCGTTAAGTGCGCATCATCTCAACAATTCAGCGACGCTGTCAGCAACCTTCGGCGTCGATCTGACCAATCCGGCGTGGCAAGCCGCGCGTCGGGAGCATGCGGTGGCGATGGTTCTGCGCCACCTTGGAGCGGATGAGACACCGATCACACCGAAAACCGAGCCCGGGGCTTGACCCGAGGCGGATGTGATGGCACTTGAGTAAGTAATAGAGCGTTTACTTAGAGGGTGCTTCATGGGACGCATTGATCAGCGATTGAAGGAACTCGGACTCGTTCTTCCCCCGCCATGGACAGCCAGGGGCGCGTTCTTGCCGTTCCGCCGCGAGGGGCTTGTGGTGTATCTGTCGGGTCAGATCTGCGAATGGGACGGACGGGTAACTTGTGTCGGACCGGTGGGGCCGGGTGGTGTCGATATTGCCACCGCACAGGCCGCCGCCAAGATCTGCGCGCTTAATCTGCTCTATACCATACGGCTGGCCTGCGACGGTGACCTTGATCGTGTCAGCGCGGTGCTTCGGCTGGGCGGTTTCGTGAACTGTCAATCCGGCTTCGGGGACAGCCCGGCGGTGATCAACGCGGCAACGCAGGTGTTCATCGACGTATTCGGTGACGCAGGCCGTCACGCCCGCACCGCAGTGGGTGTTGCAGGGTTGCCCGGCAATGCATCTGTCGAAGTCGACGCCGTGGTGGCGCTCGCCGCCTAGGTTTCCGAGCGAACCAGACCATCCGCTCTGAGGGCAGGGCGCGGCAGTGGTGGGGCCAAAGGCTCTAGCGCGGCGGCTGCGGCCAGCACAAGTGCCTCTTGCCCCGGGGCGGCGGCCAGCATGACCGAGCGGGGGCGGCCAAGCTCGTCCAGCCCCCAGGGTAACGCTACAAGTGGACCCCCGAACACTGTCCAAGGGGTAAGGAGCATCTGATACCCAGTGCCTTGGTCCCGCATCGGTGCCCCATCCGGAACCGGCGGTGCCAATAGCAGGTCGAAGCCGGACATGGCGTCCCAGAACTCCATGCGTGCGCAGTCAAGGCGCCCGCGCGCCGTGGCAACTTCGGTGGTTGGCAGGCTCCGCCCTTCGGCCAGGGCCGCAGCGAAAAGCGGACGCAGGTGATCAGCGTGGGTGTCCAGCAGTGCGCCATGCAGTGCTGCCGCCTCGGCCAACATCACAACGCGGTGGTCGGCAACAATGGAGGCGAAGGCAACTTCGGCCCGACTTTGGCTGACCGACATCTCCAACACGGCAAGCGCTTCTGTGGCTTCGTCAATCGCCCCAAGCGCCGTGGCTGACATGGGGGCATAGGGATCGATTGGCGCACGGCCAAGCCGCAGCCCACGCGGCAGGGTCCGAAGGGCAGGGGCGCCGGTGCAGGCGGCAAGTGCCACCGCTGCCGTAGCAACGTCACGGGCAATGAAGCCCGGTGCATCAAAGCTGGGCGCAAGCGGCGTCATGCCAGCCGTGGACAGCAGGCCAATGCCAGGCTTCAGCCCGACCGCCCCGCAGTATGCCGCAGGGCGACACAGCGACCCCGCCGTCTGCGTGCCCACCGCCAGATCCAGCACGCCCGCGCCAACCGCCGCGCCCGATCCGCTGCTCGATCCCCCCGGTGTGCGCGCAAGGTCATAGGGATTGCGGCAGTCGGTTGGATCAATGAACGCGAATTCCGTGGTGACGGTCTTGCCCAGGATCATCGCACCGGCGGCCCGGAGCGCGGCGACCACCGCCGCATCCTTGCGCGCAGGCGGGGCCCCGTCGCAGGCGGAGCTGCCGTTGCGCGTCGGCATCCCGGCGACATCCAGCACATCCTTGACCCCTGTGGAAACGCCAGCAAGCACACCAGCGGCTGTATCGGACTGCATCGCGTCGGGGTCAGTCAGCGCGACAAAGGCGCGGATACCCGATTCCCACGCGGTGATCCGTTCCCTTGCGGCCTGCGTTCTATGTCCCGCCATCACTGTGTTCCCTGATTCGCCGTTCCCGTCGGAACCACTACTTCATCACTAAAGTAATAGAACATTTACATACAGTGGGAGAAGCCGTCGATTCTCAATGAGTCAGTAACTCAGGCAATTTACTTCTGTAACGTTCAATAAATGCGCAGAATCGCGAGTTCTTCGTTCATATTTCGGCGCTTCAAAGGCCACGCAGAACCTTTGGTAGCAGCAAGCGCCCTGTACATGGTAATTGAATGATTACTTAGGGCGCTCCTCCACCTTCCCCTCCGCCGAGAAAGGACACAGCCATGACTTCGTTCACCGACCGTATTTCGGTCTCCCTTGGCCAGACGCTGGCCGTCGGCGCGGTTGCGCTGGCACTGCTTGCCGCTCCAATCCAGGCCCAGGCCGCCAACTTGCGCCTGCTGTCCAGCTTCGACAGCACGCAGCGCCCGACCTATGCAGTGCTCGAGCGCTATCTACATAACCTCGAAGCGACCGGAGGTGTGAGTGTCACCGTGTTCGGCCCTGAATCCGTGCCGATCTTTGAACAGCTTCAGCCCGTTTCCAGCGGTGCCTTCGACATGCTTTACACCCACCCGGTTTTTCATGCCGGCGAGGGCGGTCTGGCGCTGGCCGCGGACGCGATGCAGGTCGACCCCGTAACCCGCCGCGAAAGCGGGGTGTGGGACGCCATCGACGCCTATTATCAGGAGCGCCATAACCTCAAGGTGCTGGCGCTGATGTCGGTCAGCATGGAAGGTTACCACATCTTCACCAAGGAACCGCTGGGTCCGAACGGCGATCTGGCGGGTCGCAAGGTGCGCGGCACGCCCACCTATTTCGGTGTGATCGCCGCGCTCGGCGCCGAACCCGTGGTGCTGCCTGGATCGGAAATCTATTCCGCTCTGCAAACCGGGATCGTCGACGGCGCGGGATGGCCTGCCGCAGGGATGGTCAGCATGCGCCATTACGAGGTCGCGTCCTACCGGCTGCGCCCCACCTTCGGCGCGGCGACACAGCCGGTGTTCATCAACCTTGATGCGTGGAACCGGCTGGATGCCGATGCGCAGGCCGCGCTGCTGGACGCCGGGCGGATCACCGAGTTGGAAATGCCCTGGCTTGGCAACGCGATCCAGGCGGAAGAGGACGCCGCCCTTGCCGAACTGGGTATCGGTATTCAGGAGTTGTCGCCGGAAATGGCGGCTGCAGTGCAAAGCGCCTTCATCGAAAACATCTGGGAGCTTGCAACCGACTGTTGCGGCGACGCCGCGATCAGCCTGCGCGCGTTGGCGGTGGCTGCGGACCTGACCGAGTAATACCATGAACGCCAAGCCCGAACACATCGCAAGTGGCGCTGCAGACCGGGCGGGGCAGCAGATGCTGCGCCGCCTTGGTCAGATGCATGACTGGCTGACCGAAGCGGGTGTGCGGTTGGCGATGGCGGCGCTGGCGCTTATCGTGCTGGCCTATGCCTGGGAGGTCGTGGCGCGCTACTTCCTCGGCGCGCCGACGCGCTGGTCGGGCGATCTGGTGGGCTATCTGCTTCTGTTCGTCACGTTCATGGCCTTGCCCGCAGTCACCGGCGCGGGCGGGCATGTGGCGGTGACCGTGCTGCTTGAGCGGTTGTCGCCCGGCGCCCAGCTTTGGGCGGGCAGGGTGATCGCGCTGGTGGGCGTCGTGGTCTGCCTGTTCCTGATGAAGGTTTGCCTGGACGAGACGCTACGCCAGCTTGAACGCAACGTGCGCATGATGGCCGCGCATCCGGTGCCCAAGGCGTGGATTTCGATCTGGATCATCTATGGTTTCGCGGGCTCGGCGCTGCATTTCTTGCGGCTGGCCATCGCCCCGCGGCAGGGTTGAGGAGGGCGCCGTATGGCCGGACCATTGGTGTTGCTTTGGGCGGCAGTGCTGTTGCTGGCGCTGTTCATTGCGGGCGTGCCCGTGTTCCTGGCCTTTCTGGCCCTGAACACCGCAGGTGTGGCGCTGTTCATGGGGCCGCAGGCCTTTGGGATGATAGCCAATTCGATCTTTACCACGGCGACCACAAGCACGCTGACTGCCATCGCGCTTTTTGTGCTGATGGGTGAGATCCTGTTTCGATCCGGCGCGGCCGAGGTGCTGTTCGACGCTGTTGACCGGCTGGTGGGACGGGTGCGCGGGCGGCAGTTCGTGCTGGCCGGGGTGCTCTCGACTGTTTTCGGGGCGCTTTCAGGGTCGAACATGGCCGTTGCAGCGCTGATGGCGCGCACGATCTATCCGGGGATGGAGCGGCGCGGCTATGACCGTAAGCTGTCCATCGGCATGATCCTGGGCGGGGCGAGCCTGGCGCCTGTAATCCCGCCCAGCGTGCTGGTCATCATCATCGCGACGCTGGCGCAAGTGTCGGTGGCGGGGCTTCTGGTCGCGGGTGTGTTGCCGGGGTTGCTGCTGGGCGCGGCCTTCATCGGCTACGCGCTGGTGCGGGTGCGGTTGAACCCCGCGCTGGCCCCACCGTCCGAAGCCCCCTTGAACGCCCGGACCGCACCGCTGGGCAGGGCGCTTCTGCATTGCCTGCCTTTCGCAGCGCTGATCGGGCTGGTGGTGGGCCTTATCCTGTTTGGCATCGCCACCCCGTCGGAAAGCGCTGCGGCCGGGGTGCTGGGCGCGCTGGCCATTGCCGCCATGTTCCGCCGCGCGGGGTGGGGGATGCTGACGGACGCCCTGCGCAGCGCGGTGCTGCTGACGGCGATGATCCTGATCATCATGGCCTCATCGACACTGTTCAGCCAGCTTCTGGCGATAAGCGGCGCCTCGGCGCAGATCACCCGCTTCGTGTCGGAGCTTGGCTGGCCGCCTCTGGCGATGCTGCTGGTGATGATGGCGCTGCCGTTCCTGTTCTGCCTGTTCATCGATCAGGTCGCAGTGATGCTGGTCATCATCCCGATCTATGCGCCGCTGGTGGCGCTTCTGGGGTTCGATCCATTGTGGTTCTGGCTCCTGATGCTGTTGAACGTCACCGTGGGCGGGATTACGCCGCCTTTCGGATACGCAATGTTCGCGTTCCGTGGCGCGGCGCCGCAGGTTCCGATGACGGCGCTTTTCGCGGCCGCATGGCCATTCGTGGGTCTGTTTCTGCTGGTGATGGTGGTGGTCGGGCTGGTGCCGGGGCTGGCGACATGGTTGCCGGGGCTGCTTTGACCGCCTCCATGACGCGTGGCTCCGGCGCCACCGCTGCATCCGGAGTGCTGCTCACACACCGTCGATCAGAATATCCAGCGCGCGTTTCAGGTCATCGCGGTAGTCGATCAGCGACCCGACGGGCTTGTTCAGTTCGGCACCGGGGACCGCAGCAAGTTCCTGGATGCGTACAATCCATGACCCCCCTTCGAATTCGACGCGCGGCGTCAGCCCGGGGAGGGCGGCAAAGCGTCCCGCCTCACGCAGCGGCGCAACGATGCGCGAGGCCTCGATCCCGATCAGATCGGTCTGAAGATCAACGACAAGTTGCCCGCCACGCAAAAGGTACACATCGAATTGCGCCATGCGCGCAGGACCTCAGAAGCTTCTGAGGTGTGACAGGGGCAGGCCGTCCCTGGCCACTTCCTCCGAATAGGTGGCAATGGCCTGGCTGTTTTCTTCGCGCCAAAGGCGGTTGCGTTCGTGCTTCGCAGCTTCGACTATCGCCGCCTCCGCAAGGCGCGACATGTTCAGCCCAAGCGCCCGCGCCGCTTCGGCGACTTCCGCATCCAGCGTAAGATTGACCTTGATGCGGCCCATTTGCGCCCCCAAATACGTATCAGGCAAGAGTATAGTTCAAGCGCCTTTGGCGAGCAAGGCCCGGATCAGGCGCGAAACATGTACCCAAGGCCATAGATGGTCTGGATCGGGCAGTTCCCGCCCAGGGCATCGGAAAGCTTCTTGCGCAGCTTGCAGACAAAGACATCGATGATCTTGGGGTTGGGTTCATCGACCCCGCCATAAAGCAGGCTCAGGATGGTGTCCTTGCTCAGCGTCCTGCCCGAGCGCAATGCAAGCGCTTCAAGGACCTCGTATTCCTTGCGGGTAAGGTTGAGCGGAGTATCTGCCACGATCGCCTGTTTCTGGTCCAGGTCGATCTTGAGCGCGCCGATTTCAAGACAGCTGGAAACATGCCCGTTCACGCGGCGCACCACGGCCATGATCCGTGCCGACAGTTCCTCGACCTTGAACGGCTTGGTGACATAGTCATCGGCGCCTGCGCCCAGGGCGCGAACCTTGGTGTCGGTATCCATGTCACCCGAAAGGATCAGGATCGGATAGCGCACGCCCATTTCGCGTGCAGCGGCCAGCACATCCAGCCCCGAAGTTTCCTTCAGCCGCAGGTCCAGCAGAACCGCATCGAACTGATACACCTCCATGGTATGGATCGCTGCAGCTGCATCATGAACTGTTGTCACGGAGAAATTCCGCTTGGCAAGCAACGCGGCAATCATCTGGGCCATGAACTTGTCGTCTTCAACAAGAAGTACACGCATGGAATCGATCCTCATATCAATTTATCCGAGGTTAAGTATCATTCTAAGCTTCTTGCCGTTCAAACTGACATCCGGGGAGGCGACCACGCAAAACGGATGGGACACCGACTTTTGTCGGTATGCCATCCAGGGTCGGTTGTGATGGAAAATGCGGTGCGTGGTGTGCGCGGGAACTCAGTGCGTCAAGGGCGATCCATGCAGACGTGTCTCCCCCTGCGCGGCGCACAGGCTGGCAGGCGAAAGCACCATCGCCACATCGCCGCGTGACAACAGCGCAACGCCGGAAATGCTGGCCAGCCCGGTCATGACCCCGCGCAGGGGGCGCGACAGGACCAGTTGCTGGCCAAGCAGTTCATCCACCGGGATCGCCACGCAGGACTCCGGCAATGCCAGCACCACATGGACACGGGGCCTTTTGTCGGCGCCCATACGGTGACCGGCGTCACATCTTCCGCCCGAATCCGAGATGCTCCGCACCGGGACCAGCTCGTCCTTGTTCAGGCGCAGCCACGTCCGCTGCCCGTCCTGGTCGGACACGGGCACCAGCGCCGCCGGGTCCGGTTGCAGGATCGTGCGGATTGCGTTCACTGGAAGGACATAGCGGGTGCCGTCGGCACCGACGACCATGCCCTCCAGAACAACCAGATTGATCGGCAGGAAAACATGCAGCCGGGTGCCGCCTTCGGGTCGGCGGATTGCGCGCAGGTTGCCGTCATGGCGCGCGAGCTCGGCCTCCACGGCGGCGATCTGTTCCGGCTCTGGCGCGGTCTGGCCGTCGTCGTCCAATATAGCCGATACCTGATCGTCGGTCTTGCGGATGGCAAGGTGCAGGCGCCGGGGCGCGCGCGTGGGATGATCCAGCCGCCCCAGCAGGAACGGCCTGAGCACCGCGCGCAGCGTTTCAAGCATGCTCACATCGAGTGTCAGCTCCCCGCCGGTGCTGGTCATCTGGGCTTCGAAGCCATTGTGGCGCGAATGCGCGGCCACCATCGCCGCAAGGGGGCGCACGATGGTTTCGGCAGGGCGCGTGCGCAAGGTCGCGGTCAACTGCTGCAGCTCCGACAGATGCCCAAGGATCTGGGTTCCAAGCTGTGCGATTTCGCGCAACTGTCCGGTCAGCTGGTCACCCACCTTGCGCACGGCCTGACGCGCTGCGCGCAGATCATCGCCATGCGTCCGCAGGACTCCATCCAGCGTTTCGGACAGGTCCGCATCACTGAGATCGCGCAGCATGGACTGCAGCATGGCCTGACCTGCGGCGACCTCGCCCAGCTGTTCAAGCATTTCGCTGGACATTTCGACCGAGGGGATTGCATCCGACAATGTATCGGCGGGCGTTTCGGGCGCGTCGGTGGCGCCTTGAGGGCTTTCCGGTTCGAGCATGAGGCTGCGCAACAGCACAAGGTTCCGACCGCCCGGGTCAAGCTGCGCCAGAGTCGCGGTCAATGCGATCTCGTCCAGTTCCGATGCAATCAGAAAATCGAAGATCGTGCTGTCGCCTTCGAAAACGGTGACGTTGGTAATGGCCTCGATCCGGCCCGTCCCGATCAGGTCGAAAAGCGCCTGCGCAAGCACGTCATCCGCGTTGATATCGGCGCGCAGCAAGTAGAAGAACCTGCCTGCTTCCATCGCGTGTGCGGCGCTGCGCGCGCTTTCGGGCGAAAGGACCCGGTGGAATTCTGGCGGAAGCCCAAGCCGCCGCTCGATCGCAGCGGCTGTCATGACGCCTGCGCCCTTGAATCCGGCGTCGGCTGCCTCGCGGAACAGTTCTTCCAGCCGTCCGGTCTCGGGAGTCTCGCCCTCGCGGACGGCATCGAAAACCAGTTCCAGCGTATCGACGAACCCACGCGCAATTTGCATCAGGATCGCATCGGGCCGGTCGCCACGGGCGTGGCCACGGCTGAACAGATCCAGAATCGACATGGCCAGGTCCGAGGCCACGTCGAGATTGAAATGCACGCAGGCGTAGTGCACCAGCCGGATCAGGCGCTCCAGCGCGCGGTGATCGGCGGGTGTGGTGCTGCCCTTGCGCAACCGTTCCAACACGGCATCGAGTTCGTCCAGAGTTTCGAATACATGGTCAGCGCACCAGCTTTGCAGCAGCTTACGCGGGCTGATACCCCCTGCGAGCGATGCCGCGCCGAGAGCGGTTTCAACACTGGCCAGTTCCTCGTAAAGTCGCAGCTCGCAGCGCCGGAACGCGTTGGCATCTTCGGCCGCCGGAAGGGTACGCGCGGCGGCTGCAACACGGACGTAGCCCTCCGCATCGGCCTCGGCGCACAGCGAGTCGACAGCGGTAGTCAGGGTTTCTTCGTTGGGCTGCATGTTCAGGGCAAAGTTGACACCCAGCCGCGATATGGTTTCAAGCGCGCCTGTGATCCGCTCGAAGAACGCGCCCTCGGCAGGCGCCACTGCCGATGTTGACGAAGCTGGCGCCTGCATGCGCGACAGCGTTTCGATCGACACGATCACATCGTGCAGGTCTTTGGCCTGTGGCGACTGGGGCAGAGTCCTCAGAAGCTCCTGCCAGATATGCAAGCCAAGTTGTCGCGCGGCATGGGCCAGACCGGGCAGAATCCGCGCAATGCCCGAAATATTGCCATTGCTTTCGGCCGTGCGCAGTTTTGTCAGCGCATCCGCCACCATTTCGTCGAAGATCGCCAGATAAGCGGCATCGCTGGCCAACGCCGTGGCGGTGGACTCGTCGGTCGGTGCGGCGTGATGCACTTCCTCGGGGGCAGCGGCGGCCTGTGCGTCCGCCCCCGCATCCGCAGCGTCTGGCGTGTGTGGCGACACTTCATCAATGGCGGACGCGTCGATGTCGGCCGGGGGCGGGGCAGGCGCGTTGGCCACTGTGGCGTCGTGAGTCGCCACAGGATCCTGTGCCGCAAGTGCGGGTTCCGTGCCGTTGCACCGGTCGACCTTGTCGCGCAGACGTGCAACCAGCGCGTCGGTGTCTGCGGGGGAGACATCGGCACGGGTGCGCGCGGTTTCTTCAAGCATCTCGCGCAGGCGGTCGCCGGTTTCCAGCAGCAGGGACAGGATTTCATCATCCAGCGCCACACCCTGGTCGCGTACCAGTCCTATCAGATCCTCGGCCAGGTGGGCGCGGCTTTCGACCGTTTCCAGGCCCAGTACACGGGAATTCCCCTTGAAGGTATGCACGGCACGAAACAGCGCCGCCACAAGCCGGGGCTGGTCTTCGGGTGCGCTGTCCTGAAGAGACAACAGCGCGGATTCCATCGCATCCATGGCCTGTGCACCATCGTCAGCATAGAGAACCCAGATCTCGTCCATTTCGTCGGACATGGCGGCATACTCCTTTGGGGGTCGTCGGGCGGTGTCAGGCAGCCATCACTGCGCGCATGGTGTTGGCCAGTTCCTCGCCGGTCTTCTCCTGCAGGTCGTGCGAGACCGTGCCCGAAGGCTTGGCCACGACGCCATCGGCGCCCAGTTCGCGCGCCTTGGCCGCGTGGGGCGACCCGGACACCACGACCGAAGACAGCATGCAGACCTTGGCCTGTGTCTTCAGCTTTGCGTGGCGCAGGAATTCGAGCCCATCCATGACCGGCATTTCGATATCCAGAAGGATCAGGTCCACCTCGGCGCCGTCGGAAAGCTTGTCCAGTGCTTCCTGTCCATTGGCGGCCTGGGCCACGACCTTGAAATCGGGTAGGGTCTTGATGAAGCTTGCAATGTAAAGCCGCATCATGGCGGCGTCATCGACGATCATGACTTTGTGGGGCATCTTGCTTCTCCGAAGGGAATGCGGCGCGCCCGTTCAGGATGGACGCGCCGACTTTGTCAGAAGTTTGCGAAACCGCGTTCGTCCCGGTCCACGCTGCTGGGCCGCGCCGCGCCATTCGCGTGCTTTGCGGGGGTGGTCGCGCCCGGTTGGCGCCCGCCGATTTCGGCGGCGAATATCGCGCGCAGTTGCGCCATCATTTCCGGCGACATATCGGCCAGTCCAAAGGTTTCGGCCCGGGGCGTGGCGATCTGGCGCAGCTTGAAGCGGTCGAAGTCGCGGCGCATGACCTCGGTGGCCGATTGCATTTCGGTGGCGCTAGCGGCCAGTTCATCGGCCTGCTGGCTGGTGGCCAGCGCGGCCTTGGCCACATCGCCGATCGCGCTGTTGATCTGCGTCACACCGCGCGCCTGTTCCTCGCTTGCCACGGCGATGTCGCGCACAAGCGTCTGGACCTCCTGGATATCGGTTGCGATGCGGGTGAAGGATTCGCGCGCTTCACCGGCGATACGCACACCCGATTGCACCCGGGTCGACGCATCCTCGATCAGCTCCGATGTCTCGCGTGCGGCCTTGGCCGATCGTCCGGCAAGATTGCGCACTTCCTGCGCCACCACGGCAAACCCCCGCCCGTGCTGGCCTGCGCGCGCTGCCTCGACCGCGGCGTTCAGGGCCAGAAGGTTGGTCTGGAACGCGATCTCGTCGATCACCTTGATGATCTTGGCGATATCTTGCGACGAAACACGGATACCATCCATCGCCGCGACCATGTCGGTTATCTTCTGATTGCCTTCCGTCGCCACCACGACGGTGCTGCCCACCAGTTTCGCGGCGTTGTCGGCCGATGAAGCATTTGCCTTGACCTGAACATTCGTTTGTTCCGCCGACGACGACACTTCGTCCACCGAGGACGAGGCAATCTGCGAGTTCGTCGCCAGCGACTGGCTGGACTGCGACATCTGCTCGACCGTGATCGCAACCTGCGCGACCTGCTGGCTGGCGGTGGTGATGGTCTTGTTCAACGACACAAGCGAGTCTTCCATCGTGTCGACGATCTTGCGGTAGTCACCCGTGAACCCGTCGCGGTCGATCTTGATGGCCAGGTTGCCTTCATCCAGCGCCACGCAGAAGCGCTCGATCTCGCTTGTCACCTTCTTGAATGCGGTGCGGATCTCCTCGATCGTGTCGTTGATGAAGAACCGCTCGCCCGAGAATTTCTCGATGGGAGCATCGAAGTTGCCCTTTGCGAATTCACCGACACAGGCGAGGATCTTCTTCTTCGTCTCGATGTGGCCCTGAACCATGCTGTTGGTTCCCCGGGCGACAAAGGCGAATTCCGGTGTCATGTCCGAGGTGTCGATGTAGTGGCTGATGATGCCATTAGCGTGAGCCTCGGACATGGCGCGCGTACGGTCGGTCAGCTTTTCGACTTCGCTTCTGACGCTTTTCATGGCCGTGCGGATGGCTTCGACCGCGTCATTGATGAAGTAGCGCTCGCCCGAAAACTGTTCGATCGGGGCGTCAAGGTTACCGTCGGCAAGTTCGCCGACGCAGGCGAGGATTTTCTTTTTCGTCGCAATATGGCCCGCGACCATTCTGTTGGCGCCTTCTGCGACCGAGCGCAACTCTCCGGTCATGTCGTCGAGGGGTATGAAATGGCTGATCATACCGTTGTCATGAGCCTCGGACATCTCGCCGATTGCCTTGACCAGGTGGGCAAAGCGCTGCTGTTCCTCGATATCCGCAGTCCGGTCCTTCCACTCGACAAAGACGCACGACATCTTGCCGGAACTGTTCATGACCGGGGTCGCGCGAAAGCCCAGATGCTTGCCGCCGACCGAAAACTTTCCGTCATGCGGATCGACCATCCCGTCCATGATCCGGCGCTGATAGGCGGGGTTCTTGTGGAACACATCGATGGGCTTGCCCAGCACCTCGCGGGCGCGGAAATGCGGCAGGTCGCGCCGGATATCGGCCTCGATGGCTTCGAACATCTTGTACGCGGCTTCGTTGACGAACTGGATGATGCAGTTGGCATCGGCGATCATCACCGGGCCCGACAGAACGTTCATCGCATCGGTCATCGAGATGGTTTCCCAGCTCGTGTTTTCGTTCTCGGTGGGTAGGGCAGTCTTGGTCATGGCTTGGTTCCTTGTCGGTTGTTCGGCATTCTGTGCGGGAATTCGAGACAGGGCAGGGGTGGTAATCCGGTCCAGCGGGTCGGCCCCCAGCGCTTTGGGAGCGGGCTTGCGGCGCGGCTTTTCCGGTGCGCCTGTGGTCGGGTCGGTCATGCGACGTTCCTTTCGCTGTCATTGGGGGCGTTGCCCGCGAGAAGGCGGGCAAGCTCCAGATACTCGCGGGCGCAGGTGCTGTGCGGGGCATGCGCGATGATGCTGCGCGCGAAGCCCGCAGACTCGGAAATCCGCACCGAGTTGCTGATCGTGACGGGCAGCAACTGCGTTTCCCCGAAACGTTCGTCCAGCCGCGCCTGCACGTCGCGGTGCAGGTTCAGCCGCGCGGAATGACGGCAGAGCAGGAAGCGCAGCTTGTCATGGTGCAGCCCGTGTTCGGTGAACCGCTCATGCAGGCGCGCGACGCCCGAAAGGCCCAGAAAATCCGGCTCCAGCGGGCACAGCACCAGGTCCGCCCAGCGACACAGCGCCACCGTCAGCGTGGACCAGCCCGGTGCGGTGTCCAAGATCATCCAGTCCGCACCAGCGGGCATGGCAAGCCCCGGTGCTGAGTCGGGCAATTCGGAGCTGGCGCGCAACAGCGCAAGCCCGTCTTCGCCCGGGACAGGGGCTGCGCACACCGCGTCCCCGGCCAGCCAGTCGGCCACGTCCATCCCTTGCGCGGGGTCGGTCCGGGGCAACATGGTGCTCAGATGCCCCTGCGGGTCCAGATCGGCCAGCACCACGGACCCGGCCAGTCGCTCATGCAGCAGCGCGCTGGCCAGGTTGCGGGCCGTGGTCGTCTTGCCGACGCCGCCTTTCTGGTTCTGCACGACGATCCGCATCACGCGTCGCTCTTTTCCTGCAACAGGCGGATGTCGTCTTCGGACACCAGAACCGAAGGATTGAGCAGCACCACGACGCTTTTTTCCAGGCGGCCCAGCCCTGCGATCACCTGTCGTGTCCCGGTCTTGCCAAGCTGCGCATGCCGGTCGATCCGATCGATGGGGATTTCACGCACCTCGCGCACACCATCTACAATCAAGCCGATGGGCGAGTCATCGACTTCCATCACGATGATCACCGTGCGGTCGTCATAGGGACGTTCGGGCATGTTGAACCGCAGTCGGATGTCCATCAGCGGAATGACCTTGCCGCGCAGGTTGATCACACCCTTGAGGTAGGGCGGCAGGTCAGGGATCGGCATGATGCGCTGCATCCCCACAATCTCGATCACATCCGCGATCGACACGCCGTATTCTTCGGTACCGATGTCGAAGGTAAGATACATGTTCGCCAGCGTATCGGCTTCCATGTCGGCGCCCAGATTTGCGCCCGGGGCAGCGGGCGGGTGCGCGGTGTCGGGGGCAAGACTTGTCATAGGCAGTGTCCTTCCTGTTTCCGGAATTGGGGGAGCTGGCCCGTTGGCGGGTCCAGAAGTGCGGCCGCGATGTATTTCAATGGCAGGACACGCTCGGCGGCGCCGATTGCGGTGGCCTGACCGGGCATTCCCCACACGACCGAGGTTTCTTCGTCCTGGGCGATGGTCCGGCCGCCTGCGTGGCGGATCTGCAGCATGCCTTCGGCGCCGTCCTTGCCCATGCCCGTCAGCAGGGCGGCTGCACAATCCGTGCCAATCAGCCGCGCCGCGCTCTGGAACAGGACATCCACCGAGGGTGTGGAAAAACAGACCGGCGGCCCCCCTTCCAGCGCGACGCGGAGGTGCGGCTTGCGTCCGCGCAGTGCCAGGTGACGCGTGCCGCCGGGCGCAATCAGCGCGGTGCCGGGCGCAACCGGATCGCCATCCTGTGCCTCGCGGACCTGAATCGCGCAGCCCGCATTCAGCCGCTTCGCGAACGACGCAGTAAAGCCCTCGGGCATGTGCTGGACGATCACGATCGCCGGTGCGTTGACGGGCATCATCGGCAGAATGCTGGACAGCGCCTGTACGCCGCCGGTCGAGGCGCCGATGACGATGACATGGTCGCTCTGAACGGTACGCTGGCGCGGGATCGCGCGCAGTTGCCACAGCGGGCGCCCGATCACCGGCCTTGCGCCCGCTGCGGCACGCACGCGCTTGCAGATTTCGGTCATGATCCGGGGTAGGCCCTTGCCGATACCCAGCGACGGCTTGGTAATGATGTCCACCGCGCCGGCTTCGAGCGCCCGCAGGGTCACATCCGCGCCTTCGCTGGTCACGCCGGAAATCACCACCGTGGGCACGGGGCGTTCGGGCATCATGCGGCGCAGGAACGTCACCCCGTCGATGCGCGGCATCTCGATGTCCAGCGTTACCACATCGGGGGACAGGCGGCGCACCATTTCCAGCGCCTGTTCGCCGTCGGATGCCGTGCCCACGACCTCGATCCCGGGATCACTGGCAAGGCCCAGCGACAGCACCTTGCGGATCATGGCGGAATCGTCGACGATCAGCACCCTCACTGGTGCCGTATTGAATCTACCAGCCATCACATGGCCCTTTCCGACTTGCGCGAGATGCCGCTTGTGACGGGGGTCCAGCGCGTCGAAAGCTCGCGGACGTTTTCGGTCACACTGGTGACAAGCCAGCCACCGGGTTCGGTCACATCTGCAACCGAGTTGACCACATCGACCTGATCCGCATGGGCGAAATAGTAGAGCACGTTGCGGCAAAAAACGGCCTGGAAGGGGCGCTGGAATGGAAAAGGCGCCTTCTTCAAATTCATCCGCCGGAAGGTGCACGCGGCGCGAATTTCGTCGTTGATCCGGAACTGATCGATCCCGACAGGGTGCATGTAGCGGCGCAGGATCGCGTCGGGCACTTGTTCCAGTTGCCGCCGCGGGAAAACCCCTGCCTCGGCACGTTCGATCACGGGTGCGCTGATGTCCGTGCCCAGAATATGGGTCCGGCGCAGCGCTTCGGGGCCGAACGCCTCTGCGATCATGATCGCCAGCGTATAGACTTCGTCCCCGGTCGAGCATGCCGCGCTCCAGAGCCGGATTTCCGAACGTGTCGCCAGCAGCGGCATCACCTCGGCCCGGAAGGACCCAAGCACGTCCTTCTCGCGATAAAAATAGGTGTGATTGGTCGAGGCCGCGTGCATGATTGCCAGCTGAACATCGCGCGCATCGGCGTGCTGCAAGGCCTGCGCCATTTGCGACAAGGTGCTCATCCCCAGGCTGCGCTGCGCCCGGCCAAGCCGTTGATGCAGTAGCGCGCGTTTCGTCGGTGGGTAGTGAATCGCGCAGGTTCGCTCCAGCCATGTGCGGATGGCTTCGAAACCCGTCTCCTCGGAAATCGCCTGCTGGGTCATCGGGCGCTCTCACCTTGCATCAGGCGTTCGCAATCAAGCACCAGCGCCACGTCGCCATTGCCCAGAAGGGCGCATCCGTAGCTTGCACGGACATGTGACAGTCGACCGTCCAAGGGCTTCATGACCACCTGCTGGCGATCAAGGATTTCGTCCACAGGAACCGCAAGCGGCCCGGCGGCGGTCTGGAAAACGACCATGATCTGATCGCACGCACGGACATTTCCGCCAGCCGATGCGGGCATGCCTTCGAAGAACTCGGGCAGGCGGCAGACCGGAATGCTTCCGCCGCGCCACAGATACACCTCGGCGCCGTTCTGGGCGGCTATGCTTGCAACCGCGCTGATTTCGGGCCGCAGGATTTCGGACACCACATCGATCGGAACGGCGAACAGCTGCCGCCCCAGTCGCAGGATGATGCAATCCAGAAAGGCCAGCGATACGGGGATGTGCAGGGCGACCCGTGTGCCCTTGCCTTCGGTGCTGTCGACCATGATCCGGCCGCGCAATTGCGTCATCGTGGTGTTCAGAACATCCATGCCGACCCCGCGCCCGGACAGGTTCGACACCGTATCCGCAGTCGAGAACCCCTCCTTGAAGATGACTTTCCACAGCACGGCGGGTTCGGGTTCCTCGTCCGGGCCGAAGAACCCGCGTTCGCGCGCCTTGGCAAGGATACGGGCCCGGTTCAGCCCGCGGCCGTCGTCCACGACCGTGATGCGGACTTCGCTGCCGACCTGGGCAGCGGTCAGGGTGATGCACCCGGTTTCGGGCTTGCCTGCCGCCGCGCGGTCTGCGGGTGGCTCCAACCCGTGGTCAGCGGCGTTGCGCAGCACATGCAGCAAAGGATCATAAAGCCGGTCCGCCACCAGCTTGTCGATCTGGGTTTCGGCACCGATGGTCAGGATTTCGATCTTCTTGCCGGTCTGGCGTTCCAGTTCGCGCCCCATGCGCCGCAACCGCTTGAATACATCGTCGATGGCGACAAGCCGCATGTCCGTCGCGGCGTCCTGCACCTCGTGCACGATCATCATCAGCCGGTGGACGGCGGTTTCGAAATGCGACAGCTCCAGCCCTTCAAGATCGGGCGATCGCACCGTTTCAGCCACCGAAAGCGACAGCTCGGCAACAAGGTCCATCAGGCGGCTGATCCGTTCGGAAGGAACACGCATCAGGCCGGTTTCGGCCGCGGAATCTGCGCGGGACTGGCTCATGCGTGGGCTCCTGTCGGGGGCGGTGGTCGCGGGTGTCATGGTGGTTCAGCGCCGGTTCGGGCGTTAGGTCCGCGTCATTGCAAGCGGCGGGCCAGATCGGGGATCAGGCGGCGTCTTCGGCGGAATCGTAGTTGAAGATGCAGACACCTTCGAAGCCGTTCGATTTGAAAAGAAAGGTCTTTTTCATGGTGTCCAGAAAACCGCCATGCTTCTTTTCAAATATCTTCAGGTCATTGATGCTGTTGAAAAATACATTGATCGAGACGTCTCCTTCCTTGGAAATCAGGACATTCAGGCCGACCAGATTGCAGTCCGGGATCGCGTTTCCCATCGTTTCGACCACAAACGGCGCTGCGATCTGCGCAGCATCCAGACTCGGGAATTTGAGGTGATAGGTTTTCGATAGCATGTGAAACTTCCCGCTGTTCATGAACACTGCCTAGAACGGCACTCTCGCCCGGGTTTTGACCCAGCCATTGGTCTGGGCGCGCCGACGTTTGGATGGCGGGTGCCGGCCCGCCCAAGGTGTGTGGCGCCAGACCTTTGGCCATGTCGGACGGGGCCTTGGTCTGTCGCTCAAGCGGTCGGTTGGCGGCATCCCCGGATCATTGACGAAAAGCCGACATCGTGCGTCCGCGACTTGGTGCCTGTCTGGGCCTGCATGCACTGGAGTTTGCGGATTCCTGCACGTCAAACCCCGACTTGGCATGGTTTCTGCCTTGTCCTTGGCAGCAACAAGGAAAGTGACGCTGCCCATGACCAACCTGCATTTCATGGACCCGCAAGACCGGCTTCTGGACCGTCTGGCCGATCTCATGACGCGGCGACGGATCGGTGTGACACGCGGCCCCGCCGAACTGGCGCAAGGCGCTGGAGCCATTGTCGCCGTGATCTCGGGCGCGGCGGATGTGCATGCCGTGGTCCAGGTCGCCCGCGCCGCGCGGGTGCGCAATCTGGTGGCGATCACCCCCGGGGCCGAGCGACTGTCCATTACAACCGAGATGGGCGGAGCCCTTCTGCGCGTCGCGGTCCCGGTGTCGGTCGATGCGGCGGCCCTGCCCGTCGCCGAAACGGTGATGCTTTATCTTGCCGAGATGATCGCCCATCCGATCCGCCCGATGGTCGCCTGCGATCCGGCGACCGGGGGGCTGATCGATCTGGCGACGCGGGTTGCGGCGACCGATGTGACGGTCCTGGTCAACGGCCCGACAGGAACCGGCAAGGAAGTGCTGGCCCGCGCGGTCCATGATGCCAGCCCGCGCGCGGGCAAACCCTTTGTGGCGATCAATTGCGCAGCAATTCCCGACAACATGCTTGAAGCGATGCTTTTCGGCCATGTGAAGGGCGCGTTCACCGGCGCCGTGTCGGCGGGGCAGGGGTTGTTCCAGGCGGCGGACGGCGGCACGCTTCTGCTGGACGAGATATCGGAAATGCCCCTGGGGTTGCAGGCCAAGCTGCTGCGTGTCCTGCAAGAGCGCAAGGTGCGCCCGTTGGGCGCATCAAGCGAAGTGCCGGTCGATCTGCGGATCATCTCGACCTCGAACCGGGACATGCGCGCCGAAATCGCTACCGGACGGTTCCGCGAGGATCTTTTCTACCGCCTGAACGTCTTTCCGCTGAACACCACGGCGCTCGAGGCACGCCCCGAAGACATTGCGCCGCTGGCCATCGCTTTGTTGCGCCGCCACTGGAAGGTCGGTCCGGTTCCGCTGTTTTCCCGTGCGGCGATCGATATGCTCCGCTTTCACAGCTGGCCGGGCAATGTGCGGGAACTGGAAAACGTGGTGCAGCGCGCACTGGTCATGTGCGACGGAGTGCAGATAGACGCTGCAGATCTGGTGTTCGACCAGTCCGCGCCCTCTGCGGGGGTCAAGCCCATGCCAGCCCCCCGCCAGCGCCACCTTGTTGCCGCATCCTGAGGCTGAGCCATGAGTGTCGGTCCTGTCGGAGGCGTTTCCGCCCTTCCGCCACTGCAAACGATCCAGCCCTTGCGCTCGGGCGAACCCGCGCAGAGTTTCGGCGCACGGCTGGAAACCGCGCTGGGTCAGGTGAACACCGCACAGACGCAGGCAACGCAGTCGGCACGTGCCTGGGAAATGGGCCGCGAAAACGATCTGGCCGCCGTGATGGTGGAGCAGCAGGTGGCGTCACTCGGCTTTCAGCTGACGCTCAATGTCCGCAACAAGGCTCTCGGTGCGTACCGGGACATCATGAACATGCCGCTCTGACACGCGCTGGAAGGTTGACGCAATGGCAATTTCGCCCGATCCCAGGCCAACGGACCTGACCACGCAGGCGCCTTCCGCGCTGGTGGGGCGGGTGCAGGGTGTGCCCGCCTTGCTGACGCAGTTTGCGGCGCAACCGGCCATCCGACGCGCGCTGCCGTCGATGGTGCTGGTGGCGGCGGCGGCGCTGGTTATGCTGACCTGGCTGGTCTGGCGCGATGCGCCACGCAGCACGCTCTATCCCGGTCTTCCCGAGGTTGAAAAGGCGCGGGTGATCGAAGCCTTGGCTGGTTCCGGGATCGATGCGCGGATCGAGCGGCTTACGGGCGAAATATCGGTGCCCACCAGCGATTATCACCGCGCGCGTCTTGCGCTTGCCGCGCAGGGGCTTCCGCAAGCGGTTCCAGACGGGGACCGGCCGCTGGCCGACATTCCGCTGGGCGCCAGCCGCGCGCTAGAAACCGCGCGCCTGCGGCAAAGTCACGAACTGGAACTTGCCCGTTCGATTACTGAAATTGGCAGCGTCCTTTCCGCGCGCGTGCATCTTGCGCTGCCTGAGCGCTCGGCGTTCCTGCGCGACAATCACCCGCCCGGGGCGTCGGTCTTTCTGACGCTTGCCAGTGGTCGGGCGCTGGATCAGGGGCAGGTCGAGGCCATCGTGCATCTGGTCTCGTCTTCGGTGCCGGGCATGGCCCGCGCGGACGTAAGCGTGGTGGATCAGACCGGTCGGCTGTTGTCGCGGGGCGACGAAGACGACGTGTCGCGCCTGGCCGAGCGGCATCTGCGCCACCGGGTCGAGCTGGAGACCCTGTTGCGCCGCAGGATCGAGGCCCTGCTGACCCCGATCGTGGGGTTCGGCAACTTCTCGGTCGAGGTAACGGCGGACATGGATTTCACCCGCCGCGATATCCGCGAGGAACGCGTGGACCCCGAAGGAAACGCCCTGCGCAGCGAGCAACTGACCGAATCCGAGACCCGCGACACACCTTCAGGCGGGATTCCCGGCGCCGTGGCCAATGCCCCACCCCCCGAAGCAGAACTGGTCGAGAACCCGCCCGAAGGACCCGATGTTGCCGCCACGGTGCGCAACCGGTCCACCGGCACCACGCGCAACTACGAGGTCAGCCGCACCATCTCAAGCACCCAGCCGGAAACCGGGCAGCTTCGGCGCCTGTCGGCGGCAATCGTGCTGCGCGCGCTCGAAGTCGGGGGCCCCGCACAGGATGCACCCGATGCACAGGCCGCGCTTGTCCGGTCGCTGCAAGGGTTGGTTGAAAGCGCCATCGCCTCTGACACCGCGCGCGGCGACGTGGTGACGATCCTTGTGCATCCGTTTGCTGTCCCGGCGCCCATTGATCCCGCGCCTTCGGCTTTTGATCTGCCGATTATCCCGTATCTGCCTGATATCCTGCGGGCGCTGGTTCTGATTGCCGTCGTGGCGGTGGTGGGGCTTGGCATTATCCGCCCGTTGCTGAAGCGCCAGCTGCAGGCCTTTGGCGCCCAGCCCGACGCCCTGGCTTATGCCGGACGGACGGTCGAAGTCGCCGAAGGCGAGACTTTGCAGGAGGTTGAGGAAAAGCTCAACCAGCGGCACCGCGATCTGGCGCAAAGCGTGCTGGGCAACAATGCCAGCCGCGCCGAAAAGCAGGCCGTGCTGCAGAAGCTGGCCCGCGACGATCCGGCGCGCATGGCGTCGGTGCTGCATCGCATGATCCGCCCCGAACTTGACAGTACAGGTTAAGCCCGCATGACAACCTCTCCCGTTGCCTTTGGCCCTGCGACACAGGACGCCGCTGTCCTTGTCCTGATGTTCGGCGAGGAAATCGCCGCCGAGATTCTGCGCAATCTTTCGCCCGCAGAGGTGCAGCACCTGGGCGCGGCGGTGTATTCGATCGATGAGGTGCGCGAGGATCAGGCCGACCGTGTGCTCGAGGAATTCCTCATGCGGCTGGCGGATGAAACCGGGCTGGCGTATCGGTCCACCGGCTATGTGCGCACGGTGCTTTCGGACGCGTTCGGTCCGGACCGGGCGCAGTCAGTGCTGGCGCGGATCAATCCGCTGAGCCTGGAGCGCCCGATCGAGCTTCTGGACTGGATGGACCCGCAATCGATCGCCGAAGTGATTTCCGACGAACACCCGCAGATCATGGCGCTGGTAATTGCATGTCTCGATGCCCCGCGCGGGTCGGCGGTGCTGAACATGCTTGACGAAGAGATGCAGCCCGACATCCTGCGCCGGATTGCCACGCTGGGGTCGGTCACGCCCGAAGCACTGGCCGATCTGGAGAAGGTGCTGCAGCGCAAGTTCAAGGCGTCCAGCAGTTCCAGCGCATCCCAGATCGGTGGGGTGCGGGCGGCGGCGCGGATCATGAATTTCATGCGCTCGGACACCGAGGCGCGCATTCTCAAGGACATCCGCAAGGACGACAAGGACCTGATGACAGCCATTCAGGACAACATGTTCGTGTTCGACAGCCTGGGCAAATCCGATGATCGCAGCCTGCAGACCCTGCTGCGTTCCGTCGA
>SKKS01000078.1 GCA_007123625.1 Paracoccaceae bacterium | reverse complement strand
GCACGGTCTTGTAGACATTGAACCATTCGGGATGATGATTCAGCTTCTCGGCCCAGAACGCCGCGCGGGTCATCCAGCCAAAGGCTTCGACGAAGTTGGAGAAGGTGAATTCCTTGGTGATTGCATCGCGCCCGTCCTCGAGCGTCCAGCCGTTCTGGAACAGCGGGTCCAGCAGCGTGCGGTCGGCAAGTTTCTCGGTCATGGTGCGTCCTCTGTTGTTCCGGGACCGCGACGGAAGGGGCCGAAGTCGGTCATCACCTCGATCTCGTGCTCCATCGCGGCGCGCTCCTGTTCAAGATACTGCGCCGCCGCCCTTTGAAAACCCGGGTTGGGGAAATGGTGAAGTGAATGAACCTTGCGCGGCAGGTATCCGCGCGCCAGCTTGTGCGCCCCCTGTGCGCCGGCCTCGACCCGGCCAAGGCCATTGCGCAGTGCGTAATCTATGGCGCGATAATAGCACAGTTCGAAGTGCAGGCAGGGGTGATCCTCTGTGCAGCCCCAGTAGCGCCCGAACAGCACGTCACGCCCGATGAAGTTCAGCGCTCCGGCAACCCAGCGCCCCTTGCGTTCCGCCAGTACCAGGAGGACATCGTCACGCATATGCGCCTGAACCTCGTCGAAGAACGCGCGGGTCAGGTACGGTCGGCCCCATTTGCGCGCGCCGGTGTCCTGATAGAAGGTCCAGAAGGCATCCCAATGCTCGGGGTGCAGGGCGTCGCCCGTCAGTTCGTGAATGGTACCGCCAAAGGCCTGCGCGGTGGCACGCTCCTTGCGGATCGACTTGCGCTTGCGCGATGACAGGGCGCCAAGGAACCCATCGAAATCGCCGTAGCCTTCATCATGCCAATGGAATTGCTCGGTGATCCTGTGCAGGAACCCGGCGCCCGCGCCGCGCCCGGCTTCCCCCGGGGTGCAGAAAGTCACATGCGCCGAGGACAGCCCGTTGTCCGCCGCAGCGCGGGCAAGCGCGTCAAGGATCAGCCG
The DNA here is from genome assembly GCA_007123625.1 of Paracoccaceae bacterium. GTDB lineage: Bacteria > Pseudomonadota > Alphaproteobacteria > Rhodobacterales > Rhodobacteraceae > Rhabdonatronobacter. Next base: position 9,148 of record SKKS01000078.1, on the reverse strand, counting down.
CTGGCCATCATCCTCGAACCCCGGTCTGGCCAGCAAGCGCCGCCCTGTTGCGGGCGTGAACGGGACCGCGCATTGCAGCTTGGGGTAATACTCGCCGCCGGCGCGCAAGTAGGCATCGGCAAAGGCATGATCGAAGATGTATTCGCCCTGGCTGTGGCTTTTGGCATAAACCGGCGCGACGGCCACGATCCGGCCCGCGTCGCGCAGCACGAAATGGTGCGGCGCCCATCCGGTTCCGGGCCCCACCGAGCCAGAGCTTTCCAGTGCATGCAGGAACCTGTGGGTGGTGAACGGGTCCGCAGGCGGCCCGATACCGGCTTCGGGGCAGGCGCAGGCATCCCATTCACGGGCGGGCACCTGATCGATGGCCATGACCGAACCAAGCTGCAAAGAGCGCGTCAGCATACGAAATCCCGTTCCTGCCCTTGGCAAGATGTGTCGCGCCTGCGGTCTGGCAAGGGCGGAGCGCGGCGCTGTGCGCCCCGCCTGCGCGTGTTCAGATCGCCTCGAGCATCGCCTCTCCGCCCGACAGCTCGCAGGTGCCCGGTGATTCCTCGATGTTCAGAACCTTGACCACGCCGTCTTCGACCAGCATCGCATAGCGCTTGGAGCGGCCATAGAAACCCACGGGCGGGGCATCGAAGTTCATCCCGACCGCTCGGGTAAAGGCACCGTCGGCGTCGGCCAGCATGGTGATGCCTGCGGCCTCGGCGCCCGTGGATTTCGCCCACGCCTGCATCACGAAATAGTCGTTCACGGAAACACAGATGATCTGGTCCACGCCCTTGGCGGACAGCGCATCCTTGACGCGGATAAAGCTGGGCACATGCGCGGTGTCGCAGGTCTTGGAAAATGCGGCGGGGACCGCGAAAATGACCACCTTGCGCCCGTTTGTCAGATCGGACAGGGCAAGTGTTTCAGGGCCTTTGTCGCCCATACGGCCAAGCGTGGCCTCGGGGAGGCGGTCACCGGAAGTGATGCTCATGGGGTTTTCTCTCGTATGATAGGGGGTTAATGATCCTGAAGATATAGAACCGACAGTGCGACGCGACCAGTGGAACATTCAGGCGAAATGATGCAGTGCGGGCGCTTGGGGGTGTACTGCTGATGCGGATCGTTGGCGGACAGCGCCGGGGGCTGCGGCTGGCCGATGTCGGCGCGGGCGACATGGCGGCGCACCTGCGCCCGACACCGGACCGGGTACGTGAAGCGATTTTCAACATTCTGGCGTCGGATCCGGACCGCAATCTGGTGTCCGGGGCGCGGGTGCTGGACCTGTTCGCGGGAACCGGCGCGCTGGGACTGGAGGCGCTATCGCGGGGTGCGATACACGTCACCTTTGTCGAGGATGGCGCCGCCGGACACGCCTTGATCCGCGAGAATATCGAGCGGATGCACGCGACGGGGGACACCCGGCTTTATCGACGCGATGCCACGCGGATGGGGCCGAACCGGGGCGCGCCATTTACGCTGGTGTTTCTGGACCCGCCCTATGGGCAGGGGCTGGGTGAGCAAGCTCTGGCGTCCGCGCGCGATGGCGGATGGATCACAGCGGATGCGATGATCGTCTGGGAAGAAAACGCCCCCATGCATGCGCCTGATGGGTTCAGCGTGACCGGTCACCGGCGGTATGGCGAAACGCATGTCACCTTTTTGCGGGCCGATCAGGGTCAGGTGCCGGTGTAGCGCGTCCAGACGGCAGTGTCCCCAAGTGCAGCCACGAAGCGGTCATGCGCGGCGCGCTCGGCGTCAGTCAGGCGCGCTGGCAGGGGTTGCGGGCGCGGTTGCGGGCGCCACTGCGTCTGGGAGCGTGTGGGCTGGTTACGGCTTCCGGGGCCGGCAAGCGCGAAATCCGGCTGTCGACCGCCGATGAGTTCCAGATAAACCTCGGCGAGGATTTCGCTGTCCAGAAGTGCGCCATGCTTTTCGCGGGCGCTGTTGTCGATCCCGAACCGGCGACACAGTGCGTCGAGCGACGCAGGCGAGCCAGGAAACCGGCGCCGCGCCATATCCAGTGTGTCGAGCGCTTGCGCGGCGGGCAGCGGCGGTCGACCAAGCCATCCGAGTTCGGCATTGATGAACCGCATGTCGAACGATGCGTTGTGAATGACCATGCGGTCGGTGCCCACAAAGTCCAGAAATGCATCCACGACCTGTGCGAAAACCGGATGCCCGGACAAAAACGCCTCGTCAAGCCCGTGAACAGCATATGCCTCGGCGGGGACAGGGCGTTCAGGGTTGATGTACTGATGGTATGTGCGCCCCGTAGGCATGTGGTTGACGAGTTCCACGGCACCGATTTCAACCAGCCGGTGGCCGTCGTTCGGGTCCAGCCCGGTGGTTTCGGTGTCCATGACAAGTTCACGCATGGTCTTTGTCATCCTGTTCCGAGGCGGTCAGTTGGCGGATCAGATCGTGCACCGCCGCGCGGGTGGTGTCCAGATCGCGGGTTTCGATCACAAGGTCGGCACGGGCGCGTTTGTCCGCATCGGGCATCTGGCGCGACAGGATTGTCTGTAGCTGGGCTTCGGTCATGCCGGGGCGGGCAAGGACACGGGCGCGCTGAACCTCGGGGGGAACACTGACCACCAAGGTTTGATCACAAAGCCTGTCGGCCCCGGTTTCGAACAGCAGCGGAATGTCGAGCACCACCAACGCCGCGCACTGCGCGGCGTCCAGAAAGGCAGCGCGGTCACGGGCCACAAGGGGATGCACCGCTGCTTCAATCCGCGCCAGCGCGGTAGCGTCGCTGGCGATCCAGCGTTTGAGGGCGTCACGGTCGATCCCGTCAGGGCCAACGGCATCCGGGCAAAGCGCTCCAACCGGTGCGAGAGCGGCCCCACCGGGGGCATAGAGCCGGTGCACCACGGCGTCGGCATCCCAGACCGGCACGCCCGCGTCGCGAAACATCGCGGCGGTGGTGGATTTTCCCATGCCGATGGAACCGGTCAGGCCAAGGATCAGCGGCCGGATCATGGTGCCAGGACATGAGCGCGCAGTTCCGGCGTGACCTCGGGCACCTCTCCGAACCAACGCGCGAAACCCGGCGCAGCCTGATGCAACAGCATGCCCAGACCATCGACCACGGTGCAGCCCCTGTCATGTGCGCTGGCAAGCAACGGCGTGACCAGCGGCGTGTAGACTATGTCGGTCACCACCGTTTCCGGGGCGAGGGCCGTCGCAGGAAAACCAAGTGGCGGTTGTCCCTGCATCCCCAGAGCGGTGGTGTTGACGACAAGTGCCGCACACTCAGCCGCGGTGGCGCGTTCGGACCAGTCCAGCACGCGCAAGGGCCCGCCAAGCTCTGCGGCCAGTTCCTCGGCCCGGGCGCGGGTGCGGTTTACCAGCCGGATTTCGCTTGTGCCAGCGTCCGCCAGCGCAACGATGATCGCGCGCGCAGCACCGCCCGCGCCAAGGATCAGGGCAGGCCCATCGCCCGGCCGCCATTTGGGCGCACCATCACGCAGGTTCGCCATGAAGCCATACCCATCGGTGTTGTCGGCATGGATCGTGCCATTGACGAACGTCAGCGTATTCGCGGCACCCACCTTGCGAGCAAGCGGCGTGACGTCATCAGCCAGCGCAAGCACCGCTTCCTTGTGGGGTATGGTAACATTGACGCCACGAAACCCTATCCGGGGCAGAAGCCGCAGAACCGCTGGCAAGTCCGCCGCTGCTACATCCAGCGGGACATAGTGGCCGATAATCCCGCGCGTGTGCAGCCAGTGACCGTGCAGCCGGGGCGATTTGCTGTGGCCGACGGGATGTCCGATCACCCCGGCAAGGGGGACGATGGTCATGACGGCAGATCCTTGCGTTGGATCAGGAAGTCCAGAAGCGGCAACAACGGCAGGCCGAGTATGGTGAAATAGTCGCCTTCGATCCTAGAGAAAAGGCGCACGCCTTCGCCTTCTATGCGGTAGCCGCCCGCGCAGGAGCGGATGCTGTCCCAGTTGCGCGCCACGTATGCGTCGATCCATGCATCAGAAAGCGGTCGTACCCACAGCTGCGCGGTGGAGATATGGCGCCAGACGGGGGACGCAGCCTGGTACAGGACAGCGGCAGAATGCAGGCGGTGCGATTTCTCGCGCATGTTCCGAAGTTGCGCGACCAACGCGTCCGGATCGGCGGCCTTGCCCAGCGCCTGGCCATCTTGGTCCAGCACCTGATCCGCACCAAGGACCATCGCGTCTGGATAACGGCTGGCAATCTTTTGCGCCTTCGCTTCGGCAAGCGCGTCCGAAATATCTCGGGGAGTGGCGCCTTCGGCTGCAAGAGCCTCGCGCAGCGCGGATTCGTCGACGCGGGCAGGATGCGGTGTGACCTCCAGCCCTGCGGCGCCAAGCATCGACAGGCGTGTTTCCGAGGTAGAGGCGAGCAAAATTTTGGTCATGTGGATATCTATGTGGGGAAGCCGGGTGCAGGCAAGGGATAAGGTGGTGGTTATCCACTGGAAGCAGGAACGCGACAGGACAACCCCCAACACCAAGCCAGATGCTGGTTCAGTTATCCAGCGTGGATGAACCAGACGGGTGGATGTGGATAACTTCTGCACCACAAAATTATGTTGAGGCCGTCGAGAGAGAACAAGATTCATAAGTCTCTGTTAATTAAACTTTTTTTATCGAGCAGATCCGACTATCGCGGGCTTTCGGCAACTCCTCCGCTGGGGAAGAAGCTGTGGGCAACTTCTATGTTGTGGTTATCCACAGGCCCATCTACATCAACAGACTCTTTCTTTCTTCTATCTTGTTGAGTACGGATTGACCGAACAGGAGGATACTGTGGCTGGAGAGCTATATTTCTGGATCAAGGCGCTCCATGTGATGGCTGTCATTGCGTGGATGGCCGGTCTGTTCTATTTGCCACGGTTGTTCGTTTATCACATGGAGCGCGGTGGCACGGCAGGATCTGAACCTGCGCAATCCTTTGTTATAATGGAAGAAAAGCTACTCCGGGTCATCATGAATCCGGCGATGATCGTCGCTTGGATTGCGGGCCTTGCGTTGGCGACGATCCCGGGTGTAATTGCCTGGGACATGACCTGGCCCTGGCTGAAACTTGTCGGGATCATCGGCATGACCTGGTTCCACATTTGGCTGGCACGCGAACGGCGACAGATCGCTGAGGGAGCGAACAGCCGAAGCGGCAGATACTATCGGGCCATGAACGAGGTGCCGACGGTGCTGATGGTGGTTATCGTGCTTGCTGTGGTGGTCAAGTTCTGAGCCGTCTTTACGCCTGGGCATTGGTGAGCGGATACGTTGACTTGCTGAAGCGATCGGATTAGAAGCCGACTCGGGGCCGTCCGGCCCTTGAGAATCCACGCCCCTTTCCTGTACCTTGCCACGCCCTGCGTGTCCGTTGGACCATTCCCATGACAACACCACAACTCAACCTGGCCGATCTGAAGGCGCAAAGCCCCGCTGAACTTCTGGCAATGGCCGAAGAGCTTGAGATCGAAAACGCCTCGAGCATGCGCAAGGGCGAGATGATGTTCTCGATCCTCAAGGAGCGCGCCGAGGATGGATGGGAGATCTATGGTGACGGCGTGCTGGAAGTGCTTCAGGACGGGTTCGGGTTCCTGCGGTCGCCCGAGGCGAATTACCTGCCGGGTCCCGATGACATCTATGTTTCGCCGGACATGATCCGGAAGTTCTCGTTGCGCACTGGGGACACGGTGGACGGGATGATCCAGGCGCCAGCAGAGAACGAGCGCTACTTCGCCCTGACCGATGCGACTCAGATCAATTTCGACAACCCGGAACGTGCTCGGCACAAGGTGCACTTCGATAACCTGACGCCGCTTTACCCCGATGAACGGCTGAACATGGAAGTCGCGGATCCGACGATCAAGGACCGTTCAGCGCGCATCATCGATATCGTTGCGCCGTTGGGCAAGGGTCAGCGCGCGTTGATTGTTGCGCCCCCGCGGACCGGGAAAACCGTTCTGCTTCAGAACATTGCGCACTCGATTGAGCGCAATCACCCGGAATGTTACTTGATTGTTCTGTTGATCGACGAACGCCCAGAAGAAGTCACCGACATGCAGCGCAGCGTGAAAGGCGAGGTGATCGCCTCGACCTTTGATGAACCAGCGACGCGGCACGTTGCTGTGTCCGAGATGGTGATCGAAAAGGCAAAACGGCTGGTCGAGCACAAGCGTGATGTGGTGATATTACTGGATTCGATCACGCGCCTGGGCCGGGCCTTCAACACGGTTGTTCCATCGTCAGGCAAAGTGCTGACCGGGGGTGTGGATGCGAACGCCCTGCAGCGGCCGAAGCGATTTTTTGGCGCTGCGCGGAACATTGAGGAAGGTGGGTCGCTGACCATTATCGCGACTGCGCTGATCGACACCGGGTCGCGGATGGATGAGGTGATTTTCGAGGAGTTCAAGGGTACCGGTAACTCGGAGCTTGTGCTGGATCGGAAAGTTGCGGACAAACGCGTGTTCCCGGCCATGGATATCCTGAAATCCGGCACGCGGAAAGAAGAGCTGCTGGTCGAGAAGTCAGATCTTCAGAAGACGTTCGTGCTGCGCCGGATCCTGAATCCGATGGGCACCACAGATGCGATCGAGTTCCTGATTTCCAAGTTGAAACAGACCAAGAGCAACAGCGAATTCTTCGATTCGATGAACACCTGATCCAGGTATGGGTAGGCGGAAATGGACACGATTTTCGCATTGGCGAGTGCCCGGGGGCGGGCGGGTGTTTCTGTCATACGCGTTTCCGGACCTCTAGCCTGGGATGTGGCAAAGGCCCTTGCTGGGCCGGGGCTGAGAGCACGTCAAGCAACCTTGCGCAAGCTGCATGACCGCTCCGGAATGCTTCTGGACCAGGCGCTTGTATTGCCGTTTGCCGAAGGCGCAAGTTTTACCGGCGAATCGGTTGTGGAATTCCAGGTGCACGGAAGTCCGGCAGTCGTAGATGCGGTCGAGAGGGCGATTGCAGTATACCCCGGGGTGCGCCATGCCGAGCCAGGAGAGTTCACGCGCCGCGCATTGACAAACAACGTCCTGGATCTGGTGCAGGTCGAGGCATTGGCGGATCTGATCGACGCGGACACGGAGTTTCAGCGCCGACAGGCGATCACGTTGCTGGACGGAAGATTGGGGGAAATCGTCGTCGGGTGGCGCGGCCTCCTTGTCCGCGCAGTTTCCCTGATGGAAGCTGAAATCGATTTCGCGGATGAGGGCCTTGGTGCGTTGGGAGCAGATGCACTGGCCGCACTTTCCGAGGTCCACCAAGGAATTGAGCGGGAGTTGAACGGAATTCGCGTCCGTGAACGCGTGCGCTCCGGCTTCCAAGTTGCGATCATTGGGCCGGTGAATTCCGGAAAATCCACATTATTGAATGCCTTGGCAGGACGGGAAGCGGCAATCACGTCATCGATTGCCGGGACAACGCGGGACGTGATCGAGGTTCATATAGACATCGATGGGCACTCGGTATTGATGCTGGACACGGCGGGTATTCGAGATTCCGAAGATGAAATTGAACGAGCGGGCGTATCCCTTGCGCTGCGTAGATCGGCAGAGTCCGATCTAAGGGTTGTGCTTCGTGCTTCACCAGAGGACGAGACGGTTATTGAGCCCGGCGCGGACGATATTGTGCTGGTGGGGAAGGGGGACCTGTACCCCGAGGTTCCAAGCCGGGTTTCCGGAACGACCGGTGAGGGCGTCGACGCTCTGTTGGAGGCGCTGTCAGAAAAACTCGGCCAGCTGGCAAAGACCGATGGTGTAGCGGTTCGCCGACGCCACGAAGATGCACTTCGGCGGGCCGACAACGCTTTGTTCCTGGCTAAAGCTGGATTATCAGACGGTGAATATCAGCCGGAGATCGTCGCTGCGGACATCATGACAGCAATCGGCGCGCTTGACATGTTAATCGGGAAGGTAGATGTCGAAGACCTTCTGGATGAGATATTCGCCAGCTTTTGCATAGGCAAGTAGGAGTGTTTCACGTGAAACAGTTCGACGTCATCGTTGTTGGAGGCGGGCACGCCGGCGTCGAAGCGGCGGACGCTGCCGCACGGATCGGTGCATCCGTTGCGCTGGTGACGTTCCGAGGCTCCGATCTCGGAGTCATGTCGTGCAATCCGGCTATTGGTGGTGTGGGAAAAGGCCATCTGGTGCGCGAGATCGACGCGTTGGATGGAGTTATGGGCCGGGCTGCAGACTACGCGGGTATTCAGTTTCGGCTGCTGAACCGCAGCAAAGGCCCGGCGGTACAGGGCCCCAGGACACAAGCCGATCGACAACGCTATCAGCGGTTTGTTGCCCGCCATATCGCTGCGCGGTCACGCATCTCCGTAGTCAATGGTGAAGTTGTTCGACTCCAGATTGCCGGAGGCGGTGTCAGCGGGGTTGCGCTTGCCTGCGGCACTATTCTGCAATGTTTAGCGGTTGTGATTACGACCGGTACGTTCTTGCGCGGCAAGATTCATATCGGGCAGCACCAGCAAGCCGCCGGTCGAATGGGTGATTCAGCCGCAACGGATTTGGCGGAGCAGTTTCTCTCGCTTAACCTGCCCATGGGCCGGCTGAAAACTGGAACCCCACCGCGAATTGATGGGCGCACAATCGACTGGAGTAACCTTGAGCAACAGCCGGGTGACGCTGAGCCCTATATGTTGTCGTTCCTGTCGGAGCGCCCCGTTGCGAAGCAGGTGTCATGCTGGATAACACATACTAATGAGAGAACGCACGAAATCATTCATCGGAACTTGGCGCGTTCGGCAATCTTTGGCGGACAGATCGAAGGTAAAGGACCAAGATACTGCCCCTCGATCGAAGACAAGGTTGTTCGCTTTCATGAAAAGAAATCGCATCAGGTCTTTCTGGAACCTGAGGGGCTGAATACTGATATCGTCTATCCCAATGGTATTTCAACATCACTCCCGGCGGATGTGCAGGAAGAGTATGTCCGCACGATCGAAGGCCTGGGAAACGCGGAGATAATTCAACCCGGGTACGCGGTCGAATATGACTACATCGACCCTCGGGCACTCTCCCGCTCGCTGGAGCTTCGCGATATTCGGGGGATTTTTCTTGCTGGACAGATCAACGGAACAACTGGATATGAGGAGGCAGCTGCGCAGGGTCTTGTCGCGGGATTGAATGCCGCAGGAGTTGCGATGCAAG